>JAZUEA010000094.1:0-2335 GCA_045639945.1 Myxococcota bacterium | reverse complement strand
AGGCCATGCAGTTCTACGCAAAGACCTTGGAATTCGAGTACATGCGTCAATACGCAGACGATCCTAAAGGCGCAAACCTGGGCTTGCTGGATAAGGCAATCAGCCAGTGGGAGCGTTTCCAAACGTTCAACGGCGGCAGCGCGGAAGCTTCTAAGAAAATTAACGAGCTGAACGCCATGAAGTCTCGGATGGAGCTTTGATGCTGCATTTGCGCAAAGCTTTGATTGCGTGCGCGCTGCTGAGTTTGGCAGGGTGCGAGAAGCGCGAAGTTTCGGCCGAAGCAAAGCAAGTTGAAGCAGATAACCAATCCTTGCGCGCTTCGGCTGAAAAATCGTGGTTGGTCGATTTGGCTCGCGATTCGACACCGTTGACTGAGCTTGCTCAGCAAAGTGCTGGTTGGCGTGAATTTTTTCAGTCGTCGCCTCAAAAAGCGCTGAAGGCGTTTCAGCAAGATTTGCGAAAAAAAAGCACGCATACAACGGGCGATGCTTTGGCTGGGCCTGACCTAAAGCGCGATTTGATGATTGGTTCGGCGCGGTCGGCTCTTGAGCTTGCTCAAACGTATGAAGCGCTTTTTGAACTCACGCAAACCCTCTTGCCACAATGGGAAAAAGCAGTTCGCGCAGCGCCGAATCCAAAGCCCTGCCAGATCGTGAATGTGCATGCACGGTTGAGTGCGTTGGGTCAGTTGGTTCGGGTTTACGCGAATCAAGCTCAATTACATTTTAAGGAAGCGGCGGTTCTTTGCGCGGAAGCGGTTGAGCTCATTAAGGCGCATGGTGGTGAAACTTCGCAGTGTGCACTTTCTGAGTTGATTGCGACGCCGCCTGAAAAATTGCCACTGTCGCTCGCTGTTTTGTCAGAATACTGGCACTCGGCGGATCTCGTGGTTGCGGCGCGCGCTTGGAATGCGCAGTCTGCTGATGATTTGTCACAAACCACGATTGTAGAGCGCGTTTGGCATGCTTGGGCGTCGAATCGACAAAATAAAGATGTCAATCCGGATGCATTTCCGGTGGATCGCGCGCCGTTGCAGCATGCGTTGGATAACGCGATTGGTGCGTTGGGAGAAGCAGGGCAGGGCGCTCAAGATGTGCTGAACCTTGATCTTTCCGCGCGCACTGTTGACGGTTTGGAACGCCGATTTGCTGATTCCATCGTGAAGCGCGATCCGGCGTTGGCTGTCAAACTTCGCGAAGATGCAGAGGATAAAAGTGCGGCAGCCGCACCGTCTCCTCGAAATACGCTTTCTTCGCTTGCAAAAAGCGCTCGTGATAATGTGGCGATCAGTCGTTATCGCGTGTCACTCAAGTACTTAAGCCGTCTTGGATTGGCCGAGGCGGATTTGCCCTCTGATCTCTTGCGCGACCTTTTGACCCTGCGTGCCATGGAAGCGGAAGACCCGGCCATGGTCGGGCAGTGAGTTTCCAACGGGAGTCTGTAGATGCGGAGCAAAATTTTTTACATCCTCGCCGTGATTTTGAGTTTCATGGCTGTTTCGCCTGCCGAAGCGCAGATCTTCCGCTACCCGGAGGATACGCGACCCACTTCGCTCTTGCCCTTCTTTGCCGAAGACATGAGCGCTGTTCGTATGGTCGAATTGATCTTCGAAGGCTTGGTTTTCATCAATAAACGCGGCGATGTGGAAGGCGCACTCGCCACGGAATGGAAGGCCGATCCGGGCAACACCGGCATGCGTTTTACTTTGCGTCAAGGCGTGAAGTGGCACGATGGCAAACCGTTTACCTCTGAAGATGTAGTCTTTACCTTCAAGGCTGCACTCGATGCTGGCACGGTCTTCAACGCCAAGAGCAAGTACCGTTTCATCAAAGACGTGGTTGCAGATGGTCCGTATGGCGTGAAGTTCACGTTTGAGCGGCCCATTAACGAAGCCGAGCGCCGTTTCACGTTCAAAATTATTCCGGCGCACGCTTTCAAAGAAACCGCGATTAGCCGCAAAGATGGTTTCAGCCGCAAACCCATTGGTACTGGCCCGTTTGCGGTTAACAAGTACAGCCTGCGTTCTGTGTCGCTTCAGGCCTATGCAGGTTACTGGGATCCCGCCAAGATCAATGCTGTTTTGATGCAGCACACGCCTGATAAATCCGCGCAGGTCAACTTGCTTCAGTACTCCGGTAGCAAGTCGGGTGTGCAGGCCGTGATCTTCGTTCCGCCGAAAAACATTCCTGTTTTTGAAAACAGCGATTCCGTGGTTTTGGAGCCCTACCACACTATTTCTTGGTGGTACATGGGTTACAACCACGAAAATCCGGCGCTGGCAGATCGCAATGTTCGTGAAGCCATTGCTCTCGCGATCAACCGTAAGTCGGAGGCC
>JAZUEA010000093.1:0-1607 GCA_045639945.1 Myxococcota bacterium | reverse complement strand
CATCGTTTCGTCCGAGGCCGGCACAACCACCGATCCCGTCGACAAAGCGATGGAGTTTCACCCGCTCGGCCCGGTTTTGTTCATTGATACCGCGGGGTTAGACGACGAAGGCACGCTCGGCCAACTGCGCATTCAAAAAACGGAAGCCACGTTTGAGCGCGTAGAACTTGCACTTTTGGTCACCGACGGCCCATTCGGTGATTTTGAAGAATCGCTGCTGAGCAACCTCACAGAGCGAAAAATCCCTGTCATTGCTGTATTTAACAAATCTGAGAATTCTCAGGCGGACCGCACTGCTGCGATTGAAAGCCTGACTACGCGCAAGATCAAAGTTGTGCAAACGGATGCGGTTTCCGGCAAAGGGCTGGATGATTTGCGCCAAGCTTTGCTCGCAATGGCACCGGAAGATCACCTGCTGACCAAGGAAATCGCTGCGGATCTGATTCCACCAGGCGGTTTGGCCATGCTGGTCATGCCCATCGACAAAGAGGCGCCCAAAGGTCGACTCATCATGCCGCAGGTTCAAACGCTCCGCGATTTGTTAGATCACGGCATTCGTTCACTGGTCGTGCAGCCCGAGACCATCGAGCGCGCGCTTGAGGATTTGAAAACGCCGCCGGATTTGGTGGTCACCGATTCGCAAGCATTTGGCCAAGTTTCAAAAGTGGTGCCGGAATCGATTCCGCTGACCGGATTTTCTGTTTTATTTGCGCGCTTCAAAGGCGATGCCGTGGCGTTCGCCGAAGGAGCCTGCACGCTGGGCACACTCAAGCCGGGCGATCCGATTCTCATCGCAGAAGCTTGCTCGCACCACGCCATTGAAGACGACATCGGTCGCATCAAAATCCCAAGGTGGCTCAGCCAAATCGCAGGCGGCGATCTCGACGTGACCGTTCACCAAGGAATGGATTTCCCTTCAGATCTCTCACGTTACAAAGTTGTCATCCACTGCGGTGCTTGCGTTTTCAACCGTCGAGCAGTGCTTTCGCGCATTTTGCAATGCCGCGCTGCCGGCGTCCCCATCACCAACTACGGCATGGCCATCGCGTGGACACACGGCCTTTTCGAACGCGCCCTCGCACCGTTCCCAGAAGCTCTCGAAGCTTGCAAAGGTCTGCCGCTCTCTCCCAGCCAAGCCAAGTAACATTCTGAAATCATACAAAATTTAGACAATAAAAAAGGGAGGTTTTCAGCCTCCCTTTTTATCGATCTACGCAGTAAGCGATTTTATTTGATGCTCGCGAGCAACGCTTCGCAGTAAGCCTGCGCGTGATTGCCAATGATGAGCTGGCAACGTGTGTTTGAGAGAGAGAGAACATCGAGCACACCGGCTTCAGCCTTCAAGCGATCGCGATCGAACGAAATCGGCTTGGTGGTTTCAATGAGCACGCGACTCGACGCGCAAACCTTTGCGGACGCGAGCGAACCACTGAGCATGGCCGCTAACTTCTGAACTTCATTCGCAATTTCAGCAGAATCTTTGGTCGAGGCAATCACGGTTGAAGTCACATTCAGCTGCTCGCCCGCTTCATTGGCCGGATGGATCGCTGCGCGCTCTTCTTCAGACAACGTCTCAATGTAGCGTTCCATGGCAGTCTTTAGGTTTT
>JAZUEA010000092.1:0-8360 GCA_045639945.1 Myxococcota bacterium | reverse complement strand
CTCATCGACACCGGCAGCCGCATGGATGAGGTCATCTTCGAAGAGTTCAAGGGCACCGGTAACGCCGAGCTCCACTTGGACCGCAAGTTGATGGAGAAGCGCATCTTCCCGACGCTCGACATCAACAAGTCCGGCACGCGTAAGGAAGAGCTCCTCATGAGCCCGGCCACCTTGAACCGCGTTTGGATTCTCCGCCAGCTGCTCCACCCGCTGAACGTCATCGACTCGATGGAGTTCATGTTGGACAAGGTCAGCCGCACCGAGACCAACGCCGAGTTCTTGGAGTCCATGTCGAACTAAGTTCGGCGTACAGATTTGTCTCCCCTCGCATCAACCAACAAGAGGCAGTGCGAGGGGTCAGAGGCTTGAAAGCCACTGTCCAAGACAGCCCAGTCATGCGCGACCTCCGGGTCTGGGCGTCTCATTTGGGTTGAAACCGCCGTGCGCATCGGCTATTACGCGCGTCCCCGCTTGTGGGGAGCGAAAAGAGGTTGTCATGAAGGACGGCATCCATCCGAACTACCGCGAGTCTATCGTGACTTGCGCTTGCGGAAACGTCATCGAAACCCGCTCGACCGCGGGCTCTTACCAGGTTGAAATTTGCTCTGCTTGCCACCCCTTCTACACGGGTAAGGCCAAGCTGGTCGACACCGCCGGCCGCGTTGAGCGCTTCAACCGCAAGTACAATCGCCAGACTTCTAAGTGAGTTTGACTCGGAGCGCCGTGGAATTTCCTGCGGCGCTCTTTTTTTATCTGCACTTTGGTAATGCCAGGCTGAAGATCTATGGACGAAAAGCTGGCTGAGATCTGCCGTCGCTTTGACGAGCTGATGGCGAGCATGTCGGATCCGTCGGTCTTCGACGTTCCCGGCAAGTACCAGAAAATTGCTAAAGAAGTCGGCAGCTTAGAGCCGCTCGTTAAGACGTGGCGCGAACACGTCAAGCTCCGTGAGAGTTTAGAAGAAACGAGGGCCATGCTCGACGATCCCGAATTAGGCGAGCTCGCGCGCAGCGAACTGGAGCCGCTTGAGGCCGAAGTTGAGCGCACTCTTGCCGAAGTTCGGCTGCTTTTGTTGCCCAAGGATCCCAACGATCAAAAGAATGTGATCTTGGAAATCCGTGCGGGCACCGGCGGCGACGAAGCTGCGCTGTTTGCCGGCGATTTGTTGCGCATGTACTTGCGTTACGCCGAACGACGCGGCTGGAAGGCCGAAATCCTTGACGAATCTCGCGGCGAAGCGGGCGGCTACAAAGAAGTCATCGTCATGGTCAGCGGCGAAGCCCTCTACTCCACGCTCAAGTTCGAAGTGGGCGTGCACCGCGTGCAGCGCGTGCCCGAAACCGAGAGCCAAGGCCGCATTCACACGTCGGCCTGCACGGTTGCGGTTTTGCCCGAGGCCGAAGAAGTTGAGCTCAACATCCCCGAAACCGACATTCGCGTCGATCGGTTCCGCGCGTCCGGCCCTGGCGGTCAGTGTGTTAACACCACAGATTCCGCCATTCGCATCACGCACATTCCGACCGGCCTCGTGGTTTCGTGCCAGGACGAAAAGAGCCAGCACAAAAACAAAGCCAAGGCGCTCAGCGTGTTGCGCGCTCGCTTGCTTGACATGATGGAAGCCGAGCAGCACGCCGAACGCGCCGACGCGCGCCGCTCAATGGTCGGCTCAGGCGACCGTTCCGAGCGCATTCGCACGTACAATTTCCCGCAAAACCGCCTCACCGATCACCGAATTGGCCTCACAATTTACAAGTTGCTTGAGGTCATGGAAGGCGATTTGGAGCCGGTCATTTCGCCGGTTCAGTCGTGGTTCCAAGCGGAGCGTCTCAAAGCCGAAGAGAACCAATAAGCCTTTTCGGTGCGCATCAAAAAGCCCGTTCTCCAATTGGAGAGCGGGCTTTTTTGTTTTTGAGCGATCCGTTTTTAAACGCCAATTTTTGTCAAAAAAATGCGCTCTGTAAGCCAACCAAATTGAGTCAATTTTTGGCCCGTTTTTTGGTCGTTCGCGCCTGATTTGTGTCGCTCATTTTGGGGGATGAATCGGTTCAGATCTAAACCACATGATCCCTCGCGGAAAGGTGTGGTGGTTTAAGTCAAAACCGATGTTTGCGTTTTCAAAATCAGCGGCGGTTTGAGCCGAAACCAAAGAGCAGGGCAGAAGAGAGAAGGCGGTTTTTGCTCAATCAGTCGCGAGATTGGATACCGGCGAACTCGTCAGCGGTTCGGCACTGGCGCTTCTGGCCGCGGAGATGAAGGTCTGAGGTTCCAGGGATGGGCTCGTTTAGAGGAGTGGCAACCCAAATCTGTCCACCTTGTTCTTTCGTGCCGTTTCCGTCTGAGACATCGATCAAACTGCGTTCGTCGTATTCGAAGGATTGGGCGAGTACGCGCACGTACCCTCCAGCTCCGGCGCCACCCTTACCCCCTCGAGAGTTCGGCGTACCTTTCACTCGGTCGTTGGGATCAGTGATGCCGTCCAAACCGTTGCCGTTGTAACATTCGTTGGTATCGATGATGGCAGAACCGGGTAATCCCCGCGCGAAGATTTTGGCACCATCAGCAAAAACCATCTTATTACTCGCAACGAGAATGACCAGTCCGCCGCCAGACCCACCAGCACCTCCGCCGGTGCCAGCACAGGTTGAGCCTTTACCGCCGCTTCCTCCGCCGCCACCATTACCGTATGTGCGTGTGTACGGTGAGATGTTGCATTCATGAACCTGTGAACAAGCGTCAGACCCATTCTGGCCGTTGTTAAAGGTCTCATCGAAATAGGCGCCACCGCCGCAAACACCGTCGGAGCCGCCACCGTTGCCACCCTTACCGCCGTTTCCTCCCGTGTTGGGGACACTGGAATTGCCGTCAATGCCTGCTTGTGCGTCGGTGAGAAGACCACCTTTAGACTTGTGATGGGGTTCCCCGCCTTTACCGCCCTGGTAGTTTCCCTGTGCAGCGCCGCCGCCTCCGCCGCCACCTCCTGAGTATCCAGCGCCATCCGCGTTCAAAACACCGCGGATTTCAATGTTCATAGCGTTAACCGCAAAGTAATTTCCGGGAGTGACAGTGACATTTTCCAAAATCACATCACGTCCGCTGTAATTATTCATGCCTCCTTGCTCGCCCCGAAGGATCACCGCACCACCAATGTCTGCGTCGGGCTCTTGAACGGAGGAATCCCTGAGATTTATGCCTGTGTCTAGCCTTAAACCGTCATCGATTGCGGCGTCGAGCTTCCGTTCACACATGTGATCGACACATCTGTAATGAATGGATCCACACTCTTCGTCTCGATCACAGATATCAAAATCTTCGGCTGAGAAGCATCCAGCACAAACCAGGGCAGCAAGCGTAAAAAGATGAAGCGGTTTAAACATTACTCGGCGCTCCAATCGCACCAGATGGCAAGGGCAGCAGCAATAGCGGAGATGCCTGCGCCGGAAATCCAAAGGGAATCAGCAAGAACGGCACTGTTTTCTGTGGCGTTAAGTCGGTTTATGCAAAAACCTTTGCCACATGCGCCAGAGAGTTGGTCGTTTCGAATGTTATCCAGTGTGTCCTGATTGCTGAATCCGATGGCTAAGCCTGTACCCACAAGAGCCAACCCAACACCAGCTGTCAGAAAGACCGACCACTTAGGCGGAGTCCATGGTTTGATCACCATGTCAGAGGTGTAAATGCCTGATTTCTCAAGTTGAGCATGCTCGTATTCTTTGTCTGCATAGGTGTACCCTTCGGGGATATACACGGTTTGAGACAAAATCGAACGACCCTCTTGTGCTTCCCATGTCAGGTTGGGTGTCATCCAGAACTCACTCGTTTGTGGTTCATGACCGGGTGACTCAACAGACACCTTAATATTTGTATTGACTGGAAGCCGTTTGTCCTTAGACCAAGGTCCCGCGAAAGAATCTGGCTCCAGAATGATGAGCTGCGCACCCGGCGTGAAAAACACTACGTTAAGGTTTGAAGTCACACTGATGTAGCCGTGCTGGCAAATGAGCTCGCGATCCATTGGATCGATGGAGTCATCTTCGAAACAGTCGCGGTAGTGAATTGCTGCGTCTGTGTTTTGCCCAATTTGCTGAAAGAGTTGACCCAACCTAAGGTGTACTCGCGACGGAGCTTCACCGTTTAAGAGTGATTCCTCGTAAATCTGAATCGCAGAGAAGGGACCATAAGCTTCAAACGCTGCTTCTGCCCGCGTTGAGACTTCGTTAAAGCCATCATCCACTTCAGTTTGCTCATAATCATTAAAGGTTTGCGCCTGAACCGAGGCGGCTCCAAGTGCAAGTGAGAGTGGTAGAAACCAGAGCGGCTTTTTCATTTTTTAGTCTCAATACGGTTCAATCAATAACCAAAGTGTACTTATCTTTATGATCTAGGCAAATAGATTTTAACTGCACTCAATCTCATTTTGGGCTTAATATTTCTACACTTGAACCAACGCCGTTCGATTTGTTTGTAATGCAGTTTGAGCCTTAACCCATACAACCATGCAAAAACAATACAGCATTCTCGTTGTTGACGACGACACAAACTCTCACAAGATCATTCGGTATGCCTTTGATCCAGAAGAGTTTGTTGTGACGTGTGTGCAGAGTAACGCAGAAGCCTTGGCACACATGAAAACACAAGAGGCGGATATCATTATTGCCGAGGCGTCCGGTAAAAATCCTGATGCGTTTGAGTTCTTAACCACAATCAAAACGCGCTGGAAATACACGAACGTTATCTTTATCGCCAAGAACCCTGTGGTGAATGAGGCGGTTGAACTGATTCAGCATGGCGCCTTTCACTACATGATCAATGTTTTTGAAGAAATCACTCGATTGGTTCAGTGCGTGAAGAACGGTGTTCGCATGAAACGCGTTGAACTCGAAAACGAGTTATTGCGGTTGAGAATGAAATCGACACCTTGGTTGGCGATGACTCTCTCGCAAAACCCAGTTATGCAGGGAATCTTTCCAAAAATCATCAAAGGTTCTCGCATAGACCGACCCATCCTTTTTATAGGAGAGCACGGTTGCGGCCGAAGCTTAATCGCCAACGGCATGCACGAGCGCAGTTCTCGCCAAAACCATCCCTTCATTTTGATGCAATGCGAGCGTAGCGCGAATAACGACCTCATCCTTTTTGGAAACGAACACGATCACGGTCTAATCGGGGAGGCAGAGGGTGGCACTCTCTATGTGAATGACTTCGATCGCTTGTCTCCTTTAGAGCAAGTAAGACTGGCTCAGGTTTGTGAGCAGAAAACTGTGACTTACGGAGACACCAGTTATCCCGCAGACGTTCGCATCATGCTCGGAACTGTGTACCAGTTAGATGAACTTCTGCAGTCACGTCGAATGCGAGGCGAACTCAGTCGATGCATAAACCTAGAGATCCATATTCCGAACCTGGACACGCATAAGGAA
The DNA here is from genome assembly GCA_045639945.1 of Myxococcota bacterium. Taxonomy (GTDB): domain Bacteria; phylum Myxococcota_A; class Bradymonadia; order UBA7976; family UBA1532; genus UBA1238. The sequence continues at coordinate 2,943 of JAZUEA010000092.1, read as the reverse complement.
GATATTCCTCATATCGCTTACGGGATCTTAAGTACTTTTGATTTGAAGCATATGCTTTCAATTTCAAATGACGCGATTACCGCTTTGACTAGAGCATCCTGGCCCGGACAAGTTACGGAATTACGCAATACCATTGAAGCCGCTGCTTTACGCGCAACCGGTCAAGAGATAACCCTAGAGGACCTTCCTGAAAACATTCGGTCGATTCATGTTGAACCATCAAAGACTCAAATCAACTTGAGCGGGGTTAACGTTCCAATCAGCTTAGAACTTCCATTTAGAGATGCCCAAGTTCAAGTCGACCAGTACTTCCGCACCGCGTATTTCTCCGGTTTGATGTCCCGCTTTCAGACCGTTTCTGCAGCTGCCCGCCATGCCGGCATGGACCGAACCAACTTCCCTCGCATGCTCCATAAGTTCGGCATTAAATAACCATACCCTCAAAATAAAAATGGCCTGGTTTGAACTCAAACCAGGCCATCTTTTTTGAACGAACACTCGGTTTTACACAAAACCACAACACCTGTCGAAAACAGATCATACGGTTGTGGTTAAAACCACTTCATCTCTCTCTGAAGGATCACTCGGTTTGACCTAAAACCAGTTCATGTTGATTTTGGGGAAACACCAGTTTTCAACAGAACCAGTGCATCCTTCAAAAAATGATCATGCGGTTTGGCTTAAATCCGCATCATTCCTCATTGCATGATCATGTGGTTTGAGTTCAAACCTGTGCATTTCTTGTGGAAAGATATTCAGTTTGAATCAAAACCAGACCATCTTTTTGAAAATGATCATGTGGTTTGAATCTAAACCGCGATATCTTTCAAATTAGGATCTTGTGGTTTACTTGAAAACCAGTGCTTCTTTTGCGGAGGAATGCTCGGTTTGAACCAAAAACAACGCATCTTTCAACAGGGGATGCTTCGTTTGACTCAAAACCAGCACATCTTTCGGTTAGTCTCGGTGGTATTTCGTTCCAGACAGTATCTGACTCGCTCGATACAACTGCTCTAACAACACCAACCGCGCCAACTCGTGCGGAAACGTTAGCGGACTGAGCGACCACCGCGCATACGCCTCAGATTCCAGACTCGGACAAAGCCCATCCGGTCCACCTATCAGAAACGCAAGCGTCGATACGCCTTGATCCCGCGCCTTTCCGATAAACTGGGCGAACTCGCGCGACGTTCCCTGACGCCCATGCTCATCGAGCAACACGATCTTCGCCTGCGGACCAATCGCTTGTCGCAACGCAAGTCCCTCGGTTTTCTTCCAAACCATCGGATCCCCGTTGGCATTGCGACGCGCATCGGCCACTTCATGCACAGTTGTTGGAAAAGCATGCTTCAGTCGCGCGAGATAGTCCTCGCACCCAGCTTTGGCATAGGGCAGTTTGAGCTTGCCCACACACGCAATTTCAATTTTCACAGGTTGGTCCAGGTGGGAACTGAGGCGTAATCAGAAGCGGCGGGGCGTGGTCGGAGCAGGAACCGGGGCAGGCTCGAACGGAACACGAGGCGCATCACGCCACAACCCCTCAAGGTCGTAGTACGCGCGCTCTTCGCGGCGGAAAATGTGGACCAGAATGTCGCCGTAATCGAGCAGAGCCCACGTTCCACCTTCCGCTCCCTCAGAGGAAAACGGCCGACCAAGGTATTCCTTTGCACTGCGCTCGATGTGCGACTGCAGTGCGCGCACGTGCCGCTCCGTCTTTCCGGAAGCGATGATAAAGAACGATGCGTAACTGACCACGTTGTTCACGTCGAGCACGACAATGTCTTCAGCTTGCTTGTCGTTCAGCGCCTCGGCGACTTTGAGTGCGACTTCTTTTGTATCCATTTACTTTCTCATTCGCGCAGGGTCACCGGCGCTTTTAGTATTCATCGATTTCGCGACGTGCAGTCTTGGACCGCTCGGCTTCGCGTTTGTCGTAGTTCTTGCGACCGCGGCCTAAAGCGAAACTGAGTTTCGCCCAACCGCCCACGAAATACAGCTCAAGCGGCACAGCTGTTAAGCCTTGTTCCTCTAGTTTGCCCTGCAACCGGGCAATCTCGCGTTTTTTGAGGAGCAGTTTGCGCTTGCGCTTGGGGTCGTGATTGTTGCGATTGCCGAAGGTGTATTCGGGAATGAAGGAGTTGATGAGGTAGGCCTCACCGGCGATGACCGTGACGTAGCCCTCTTTGATGGTCGCGGAACCCTCTCTGAGGCTTTTCACTTCTGTGCCGCGCAACTCGATGCCGGCTTCAAACTGATCACCAAGCTCGTAATCGTGACGAGCACGGCGGTTTTGAGCGACGACTTCGCGTCCTGACTTCGACTTTTGGGCCATCGTTCAACTGCCCCGTTTAAAAAAGAAACTCTTCGACCAGTCCGTAAGCCGAGTTCTGTCTCCCAACGCCAGTCACCCGACGTGGGGGGTGATCATTCATCTAAAGGCCGTATTGCTACGACCCTGAGCGGCTTGACCCAAGGTTTCCGGGCGGGCACCCGGGTCTCGTCGGTGCGAGACACCTTGATTTGCTTTGCTCCAGGTGGGGTTTACCATGCGGGGATTGTCTCCAACCCCCCGGTGCGCTCTTACCGCACCCTTTCACCCTTACCGTGGTGAACCACGGCGGTTTGCTTTCTGTGGCACTTTCCTTCAAGTCACCCTGACTGGCCGTTAGCCAGCACCTTGCCCTGTGGAGCTCGGACTTTCCTCCCGCGCTTTCGCGCCAGCGATCACCTGTCCTGGTCGAAGAGTAAAGCTTAGTCTAATACTTAGTCGTTGTGCATTTCCGGCGGAAGACCATTCACGCGGCTGCGCGAGATGAGAATTCGCTGGCAGTTGGAGCAAGTTTCGACCGATTCACCGGAAACCACGCGCAGGAAGACCTGCGGCGGCAGTGAAATGTTGCAAGCGGCGCACGTGCCTTGCGGTGTAACGTCGGCCACTGCGTG
>JAZUEA010000091.1:0-2763 GCA_045639945.1 Myxococcota bacterium | reverse complement strand
ACGTCATTGCGTTGGATCATTCCACAACGGGTGATGGTCTCATCACGGCGCTGATGGTTTTGGCGCTCTGTGTTCGCAGTGGTCGTCCTTTGAGTGAGCTTGCTGCGTGCATGCGCAGTTATCCGCAAGTTCTGGAAAATTTGCGTGTTAAACGCTGCGTGCCGCTGAATGAATTGACCTCGGTTCAGGCGGTGATTCGCGACGTTGAAGCGCGTTTGGGATCGAGTGGTCGCGTGTTGGTGCGTTATTCAGGCACCGAGCTTTTGGCGCGCGTCATGATCGAAGGCGAGGACGAAGCGCAAATTCGCAAAGATGCCGAAGAGATCGTGTGCGCTCTCTCCGCTGAGTTGAACTGAGCTCATACAAAACGTGAGCGGCGCTCGTGGCTCAAATTGCAGCTTGATCATTGGAGCGAAAAAGCATGGAAACCAAGCTCTATCTCAATTTGGATGCCGTCATTGAACTGAGAACTTTGGGCGGTGGCACACAACCCGATCCGGTTGCGGTCGCGATGCTTGCAGAGTTGGGCGGTGCAGATGGTGTTTCGCTTCAATTGGGAGCTGGGTCGGCTGCCATTCGTGAGCGTGACGGTCGTTTGCTTCGCTCAAGCTTGTCGGGACGCTTTGATTTGCTTTTGTCGCCCGCTGCAGATGTGGTCGATGTGGCGTTTGATTTGCGTCCAGATCGCGTTGTGTTGGTGCCTGAACGTCGTGGTGGCCGCGGTCATGGTGGCTTGGATGCAAACCTGCTCAAAGATGCGTTGGCAAAGCACATCGAGCACTTGCACAGCGCAGATCTTGAAGTGGGCGTGCGCATTGAGCCTGCGATCGATCAGGTGAAAGCGCTGCATCGTGCGGATGCCGACGCGGCGATTTTAAGCACAGCTTTGCTAATGAGCATGGAACATGGTTCTGGTCGCAGTGCGGCTCGTGAGGCTGAGTTAAGGCGAATTGTAGATGCTGCGAATCTTGCCACTCGGTTGGGATTGCGAGTGGCGGTGCAAGGTGGCCTTAACTTGGAAGTGTTAAGCGAGCTTGCGCATTGCAGTGACATTCAGGAATTTCACGTTGGTCACGCCTGTTTGGCTCGCGCGCTTCTTCGCGGTGTTGAAAAATCGGTTGGTGATTTCGTGCACGCCTTGGAACGCGCCCGGCCGTAAGCGAGCGTTCACCGAATTTCATAAAGCCGCGGATTCGTTGAGTCTGCGGCTTTTTTATTGCGAGAAATTCAATCTCATTCAAAGCCGACGCTTTTGTGATGCACAAGGTCGCTTTTTGAAGACGTGGGAGTGTGTTTTTAGAAAGCGCAGTGTTGAGTGAATTTAGGCAGGGCGGAAGGGAAGTCGGCTTATTCTGTGGCTTTTTGAGCGTTTGCAGCTTCGGCTTCGTCTAATTGAGCGAGTTTGCGGCGGGCAAGGTCGAGTCCGTTTTTGGCAGCGAGTTCATACCATTTACGGGCTTTTTGCAGGTTGACTTCAACGCCGTCGCCTTGAGCGTACATGCGACCCAAGTTGAATTGAGCACGTGGCTCATCCTGGATAGCGGCTTGTTCGTAGTAGTGCCGAGCCTTGTCCAGATCGATGGGGACGATGTCGTCTTCTTCGCGTTTGGCGATGGAATAGATGACACCCAAGGCGAACATGGCGCTGGCGTCACCTTGATCGGCGGCGCGCTCGTACCACGTTCGAGCGAGTCGAAGGCTTCGGCGAACGTTGTCGCCCAGGTAGTAGTCTTCGGCGAGCAGCAGCTGGGCTTGCAAGTAGTCATGACAGGCAGCGCGGTCGAGCCAGTGTATGGAGGCTTCGGGATTTCGAGCAACGCCGCGGCCTTCGTCGTACATGCGCGACAAGTTGAATTCTGCTTCGGGGATGCCTGCTTTGGCGGCGCGTTCGAATAGCCGGAAAGCGTAGCTGTCGTCTTGAGGAACGCCACGGCCTTCAGCGTAGAAATAGGCCAAGTTTGCGGCGGCCTGCATGCTTCCACGGCTGTAGGCGTCGGCGTAGTAGATGCGTGCTTGGCGAAGATCTACTTCGACACCTTCACCTTTTCGGTAGGCGTTGCCCAAGTGGAACAGTGCATCGGCGTAGCCTTGTTCGGCGGCGCGTCTAAACCATTCGACAGCTTTCTTAGAATCGCGCGGAACGCCTTCGCCCAATTGATACAAAAGGCCCAAGTCGTTTTGCGCTTCTGCAGATCCTAATTGGGCTGCTCGGACGCATGCTTCGTACGTGTACTCCACTGTTCGCTCCATTGGTCGCGATCATCACGCGCTGCTAAGCAGTGCAAGCACATAGTCTAGAATGATTTTGCAGATGTAACCAGGTAAAAACGCGCGTACTGCTCACAGATGGCTTGCGCTGTTCAATATTATGAAGCGAACGAGCGCGTTTTTTTTATGTGGCGTCTGATTTGGATTGAAAGAAGGGAACTTACAGTCGTTGCCTTAGAAGGCACCTGGGCGGAAGGCGTTGGGGAGGAGTTCGCCCAAGGTCGCCATTTTTTGTTGGCCTTCTGGGTTGACCATGGTGATTTCGAACTCATCGGGTACGAATTCAGCCATGAACTGACGGCAAAAACCGCACGGACCAGTTGGGGGATTACCATCAGCGGCGATCACCAAACGCTTGAAACGCTGGCAACCTTCGCTGACGGCTTTGGTGAATGCCACACGCTCGGCGCAAATGGTGCCGCCCAGGCTTGCGTTTTCAACGTTGCAGCCTGTGAAAATGCGGCCATCTTCGCCTTCGAGCGCGGCGCCAACTTT
>JAZUEA010000090.1:0-2058 GCA_045639945.1 Myxococcota bacterium | reverse complement strand
TATCGCGCACAACGTAGACCGGCGCACGCTCTGCATACATTCCGAGAATGTATCCAAAAACGGGCACTGCGATGCCCGGCCCCGGTGGGACCGCGACAAGCGCAATGCCTTCGCCGATTAATTTGCGCGCAAAAGCTCTGTACGAGGCCAGTCCTTGCGGGCCAATCGCGTACAAACGCGAATCAATGGCCGCGTGGACGGCAATGAGCTCTTGCCAACGCTTCAAGATTTCGGGCAGGTCGTCGCGGCGGGCTTGCCGCACGCGATACACCGTTTCCCCCGAAGTCTGGATTGGCTCAGAGTCGGCGCCAATCAGTGAGTGGGACGCAATTCCCAAACGAAGCTATCCAAAGAACCGCCCGAGAACTGCATGTGAACGCGACCATCGACGCGCTCGACGGAAACGCGGCCGTGCTCTAAGCTCAAGGCCTTGGCCTGAGCGATGGCTTCGGCGCGACCTTCGATGGTCTGAGTCTCGCCACCGGTGCTGACGGTGAAGCGGGTTTCTTCAATTTCCGGCTCGTAGGACTCGTCGCCGGTATCTTCGTATTCGTACTCGTTATCCACTGGAAACTCCGATGTGCAGCAGCGTGCACAGTTTCAACTTGGGGCAATCCAAGTCGCCTGGATCCTGGTAAATCCAGGGCGCGCAAAATACGGGTCTTTATAGAGAACGTCAAGACTCGTATGAGAAACTTTTCTCTCTGAGCGAGAAGCGCTGAAAAATCGCGCATTCATCAGCACGGCAAGTCGTGCGACAAGGCTAAAATTTGTGTTAGCCTCTGCGCCGCAAAATCCCACAGCAAAGGATGAAACATGGCAAATTTCGACGACAAATCCCAAGACATTCTCGATAACTCCTCGAAAGAGTTAGAGATTCAAGAAGATGTGTGCACGATTGCTTGGCTTTCCGATCCTTTGGTCGTGGAAGAAGGCGACGAGCGTTCTTTGCTTTTGGGGCGCGCACTCATTCATCGCCGCGCACGAGAAGCGGATTTTATAGTTCTCACCGGTGGACTTACGCAAAAGGCCGTTTTTGAAGCAGTTCGCCCCGCCCTGCTTCGCAATCAAGAACGCATTTTGTGCGTGCCGGGCAAAACCGATGTGACCGAAAATCACCAAGAAATTTTCGCTCAGTTTTCGGCGCTCCCCAATGAATGGCCGTTGCGCGTTAATCTTTTAGAAGGTCGCGTCGCGATTTTTGGCTTGGACACCACAGCTGGCCTTTTGAGCGAAGACGAACTCGAAACGCTGGACAACGCGCTCGCTGAAGCAGAATCCGCAGAGCGCAAAATTGTGGTGGCAGCGACCGATCTTACAAATGGTCCGCTGATTGCGATTGGCGAAAAGCGTCGTGATCTTGCGGAACAAGCAGAAAAGATTGAACAAATTCTCAAGAACCGAAAAGTTGACCTTTATCTTTACGGCGGCACATCGCGCATTGACGAGCGCAAATTGGGAGAAACCACACTCATCGGCCATCCCAGTTGCACGTTAGGCGTTGGTCTTTCGCGGCAGCGATTTTTCACCGAACTCAAAATCGGGCTCACAACCGGAAAAATCACGCACGAACCCGTTGCTTACGCACCACCAGCACGCCGAAAAGATGTGGAAGCGGCCTACCGCAACATCGACGACCTGCACACTGCCACGCAGTTGGTTGAGCACGCCGCTCGCAGCGATGAAGCCACCCGCGCATTTCAGGCAGATTTAGAAGCTCGAGCCGAACGAATGAAGGTCATTGATCGCGCAAGTTCCGAACTCGATGCCGAATTAAGCCTGCTCTTTGATCGCGCGAATGGTAGAAAGCAATAAATCTCTTTAAAAATCCGCACGATTCAAGATTTTCAAGCAGCACCCACCAGCACCGAAACTGACCTCCACTCAAACACAAAGTTTGAAGCGTGAAATCTTAAAAGTTGAGTAAATCAAGAGAGATAGAAGCTCTCCCGAAAAGAATCGGGAGAGCGAGGCAGGAAAATCTTAGCGGCCGAAGAAGCCCTTGCGGGACTTGTCGCGAGCCTTGGTGTACTGCTGCTTGACAATGTCGCCGGCGGT
>JAZUEA010000089.1:0-8983 GCA_045639945.1 Myxococcota bacterium | reverse complement strand
GTATTTTGTGGTGGATCAGGCGGGCAACGCATTTCGGTGCAGGCCGGCGCGGCGTTTGTGGAACGCGACCAAAGACGTTGAGCGTAGTGAACTTGAAAATCAGTACGCGTTAGGTTCGTTGGTGGACGGCTCATTTTCGCTTGCAAATCCGTGGACTTGTCCGTTTGAGCACTGTCCTTGCTCGGTGCCTGGTCACAGAGGCATGGTCGATTTTCAAGAATCAACGGCCAATCTTTCGGTGCTTGAAAAACTTCGCCGTGCGCTCGGAATGTCGAAAAAGCCATGAGTTTCGAAGACATCGCACACGGACTCGCCGAAAAACCGCTTTTTTCACTGGGCCATCCCATCAACGGCATCGTCAGTTGGAACATCGGTGATCGCTGTAATTTAAATTGCCGTTACTGCACGCAAGGCAATATGCGCGATCGCTCCGGCACGTTGGAATCGCCAGAATCTGCGCTCAAAGCACTCGAAAGTTTGCCGGGACGTTGGCTTTTCAAAATTTCCGGCGGCGAACCTTTTGTGCAGCCTGCGTTATTTGAACTCACGCGTGGATTGGTCGAGCGCGGCCATTTTATTGCGGTTCAAACGAATTTTACGGCGTCCATCAAAACGTTTGCGGCGTTTGCAAATCTCTGTCGCGCTGAAGGTGAAAACCGACTCGAAGGTTTATCGCTCAGCATGCACTTAGAAACGTTCACGTACCAAGAATTTTTAAATAAAATCAAAGAATTACGTGAAGTGATTGATCCGCAAACTTCGGTGCATGCCACGTTGGTTGCGGAACCGTGCCGATTTGGTGAAATCGAAGAAGAGATTTTGCCGGCGTTTTCAAAAAATGGCGTGGCATTGCAACTTCAGCCGCAAAAGAAAAACAGCCAGCTCATCGCGTACTCCGAGAGCGAAAAACAAAAGCTGCGAGCGTGGATCGGCGATCAAGCGGCTGAAATCGATCCCGTTGAAGCGTGCATGCGTGGTCGGCTCTGCGCTGCCGGTTCTCGATATTTGGTGATCAAAAGCAGCGGCACTGCCTTCCGGTGTTATCCTGCAAGTCGTGTTCGTGGACCTTTTTCTACATTAGGCGATTTAAAAATGGGCATTGAGCTTTTAAAAGGGCCCAAAATTTGTCCGTATGCCTTTTGCAGTTGTTCGGTTCCTCGCGAACGCGGCATGGTGCTTTAGTTTTGGAGGTTTTGGATGTTCATTCGTTACCAATACGCCGTAAAAGCGTTGTGGCCGTTTCGCGCTGCTGGGGCAATTCTTCGTTGGTGCGGTCGTCACTGGATCATCAGCGGCATCATCGGTTTAACCATTGTGGGTGCTTACTTGGATGACGACGAAACGTCGAGCAGTGAGAGTTCGTCGAGCAGCACAAGTTCTACAAGTCCAAAGCAAATCGCAGGTCCGAAAAAAGCTGAGTATTACAGCTCTGTTTTGAAAATCGCAGAGAGCAGCAAAGCTGAACCGCGATCCACAGGCAAAGATTTGCTTCGCGCTCCGGCGTGGAAAGTGAATTTCTACGAAGACACCGGCGATTTCGTTTTTGATCGCTTGAAGATCGACTTTGAGCGCGACGGAAATTGGGACGAAGCATTTACACGCAAAAGCGATGGCCACTGGGAACGCGATGGCGACGGCATGCATTTGGAAGCTCTCGCTCGCACGAATGGCAGCTCTCCGTACTACAAGTTGCCGGCGACTTCAGAGCAGGAACAGTACATCGCTGTGTTGAATGCTTCTCGCTTGGTTGTGAAACCCAACTCAAGCGCTAAGGACATCACCAAAGGCACTGGCTGGAAGATCAACATCTACGAAGACACCGGCGACGATTTGTTGGATCGCATCAAGATCGACAAAAATCGCGACGATGTGTGGGATGAAGCCTGGAGCATCAAATCCGACGGCCACTGGGAGCGAGACGGCGACGGCGTTCACTTGGAAACGCTTGCGGGCGCACCGACCAGCATTCGCAGCATTGACGGCACGTCTGCAAATACGGGCGCCGTTCAAAACTCCAATTCCGCTTCTGTTGAAGCGGCGCGTTACAAAGCAATCTCTGGTTTGCTCAAAAATCGCTCAGCCAAGCCCAACGGCAAGATTAAAGATCTTTCCCAAGGCACAGGCTGGAAGATCAATCTTTACGAAGACACTGGCGATTCTGTGTACGACCGCGTCAAGATCGATTTTGATCGCGACGACAAATGGGATGAAACCTGGAAGCTTCAATCCGACGGTTCATACAAGCGTGAAAGCGACGGCAAGTCATTGGACGAGGCTTCGCGTTGAAAAAGCCGTTTGAAACGGTGCGCGTCATAACGTTGCGCGCAAATGCCGAGCCGGAAGCGGTTTCGGCGCAGCTCCAAAAACTGGGACTCTGGCTTGAGCCGCTGCAAAGCGGTTCTGAGCGCGGATTCCTGGTTTTGGAGCACTCTCTGCCAGTTCTTCCGCACGAAATTCTTGAGATTCCAGGCGTTTCGCAGGTTTTTACGCGTCCAAGCGAACATCCACTTTGCGACAGACAAGAACCCATTTCGATCAATGGCTTTGAGCTGGGTTCTGCGCCGTGCCTGATTGTTGGGCCGTGTGCTGTGGAGTCAAAAGAGCAACTTGAGCGCGCGGCGGAAAACATTGCGGCGGTCAAATCTCTTTTTTCGCACGACACCGCCAAGTTTGGGCAAGTGATTCTTCGTGGCGGCGCTTTTAAACCTCGAACTTCGCCTTATTCCTTTGCTGGATTGGGTGAAAAAGCGCTTTCTTGGCTCAAAGAAGTTGGCGAAAAGCATCAGTTCGCGGTTGTGACCGAAGTGGTTTCCGAACTGAACGTGAAGTTGGTGGCGGACTACGCAGACATGCTCCAAATCGGTGCGCGAAATATGCAGAACTTTGCGTTATTGCGCGCTGCGGGCAAAGCTGGCCGTCCGCTGCTCTTAAAACGACTTCCTGGTTCGAAGATCGAAGATTGGTTGCTGGCGGCAGAGCACGCACTTTGTGCAGGTTCTCCGGGCGTTGTGTTTTGTGAGCGCGGACAAAGTGGAAGCGATCCACACACGCGAAACTTGCTCGATCTGGCTGCGGTGGCGGTTTTGAAAGAGCTCTACGGTCTTCCGGTTTTGGTGGATCCCTCTCACGGTGTCGGTCGTCGCGATCTCATTCCCAAACTGTGCGCTGCCGCGTGTGCAGCCGGTGCCGACGGCGTGATGATTGAATATCATCCCACGCCTGAAACCGCGCAGAGCGATGGCGCGCAATCGGTGACCAAAGAAGACCTGCGCAAAATTGTGACTGCTCTTTCTCGCGGTTGGGCCTGCGCTCACGATTAAGGGCTCGATTCTTCTCGCCTTAATTCCGCTCTCTCTTTTTTAAAGTCCGTTCACTGCCCTGAAAAATCGCTTTCAAAAAGTGAAAAGCGCTTTCACGTTGCGCAAGTGGTTTCTCTATTTGTGTGAATCGCAAGGTTGCGCTGTTGGCGGGATTTCGAATCAGCAGGCGGGGCAGAGCAGTTTCAAGCGCGCTTCCATTTCAAAAGAAGTGCGGCGTTGATGATGACAAGAAAAGAACCGGCGTTGTGAACGATCGCTCCCAAGGCCGGAGACAAGATGCCTGGCACGGCGAGCGCAATGGCAACAAAGTTGAGAATCAACGCAAACGAGATGTTCAATTTGATCGTGCGCATCAGGCGTTTTGAAATCGCGAGCAAGTGTGGCAACGCCTGAATGTCGTCGTTCACAAGTGCAATGTCCGCTGCTTCAACGGCAATGTCGCTGCCCACGCCGCCCATGGCGATTCCAACGAGCGATTTCTTTAGCGCCGGCGCGTCGTTGATGCCGTCACCGATCATGCAGACAAGCTGCTGATTTTGTTGAGCGTTTTCAATGTACGAAAGCTTGTCTTCCGGCAGGCAGTTCGCTTTGAAGGTCGTTAAACCAAGCTTATTCGAAATGGAGTGCGCCGATTGCTCGTGATCACCCGTTAACAAAACGGGCGTGACGCCTTCTGCCATGACTTGTTTGATCATGTTTTCGGCATTCGGACGAAGCGTGTCTGAAAGTGCAATGACACCGAGCAAAGTGGAGTTTTGAGCCACGTAAATGAGCGTGCAACCTTCGGAAAGCCATTTTCCAACTTCCGGAATGGTTTCCACGGTCACGTTTTCGTCCTGCAAAAGCTTCAAGTTGCCCGCAAAAACTTGCTGATTGTTCACCGTTGCTTTCACACCGCGCCCAGGCAGCATGGCAAAGTTTTTAGGCGTGCAAATCTCTTCTGCGTTTTCGGATTTGAAAGCTCGAACCACCGCTTTGCCCAACGGATGTTCGGAAAGCGATTCCAACGAAGCTGCAAGCGCAAACAAATCGTGATCACTTAGATTTTGCGAGGTGCTCTTCACTCCCACAACGGTGGGTTCGCCAAACGTGAGCGTTCCGGTCTTGTCAAACGTGACGAGCGAGACTTTTGAAAGGCGCTCCAGCGCATCACCTTCGCGGACGAGGAATCCATGTTTGGTAACGTTGCCAATCGCCGCAACGATCGCCGTTGGTGTCGCCAAAACGAGCGCACACGGACAAAAGACGACCAAAACCGTGACCGCTCGAATGATTTCACCGGTGAAAATCTCCGTTAAGACTGCAATGGTGAGCGCCAAAATCACGATCTTGGTCGCCCAGCGGTCTGCAAGCTTCACAATTTTTGCTTTGCTCGCATCTGCTGATTGAACCAGCTTGATCATCTTTTGAATCGAGCTGTCTTCGCCCACTTTGGTCGCTTTCATGTCAAAAGCACCAAATTGATTGACTGTTCCGCTCGCGACCAAATCGCCAGGGCCTTTATCAACAGGCAAAGATTCACCTGTCATTACGGATTGGTTCAGAGAAGTTTCACCAGAGAGAATCACACCGTCGACTGGAACCGTTTCACCAGGCAAAACGCGCAACACATCGTTGAGCTTTACATCTTTGGCTTCGATCACGGTTTCCGCGTTGTTGGAAATCACGCGAGCCGTTGTCGGCGTTAAGTGCACCAATTTTTCAATGCCCGCGCGCGCGCGTTTGACTGTTCTTTCTTCTAAGAACTCACCCAACTGCATAATGAAGGCGACTTCAGCCGCGGCAAAGACTTCGTCAATGCAAACCGCCGCGATCAACGCGAGCGCAACCAAAAGATCGGTCTTGATGTCGAATCTCAAAACCAAGCCTTCCGTTGCCTCAAAGAGGATCGGGATTCCGCAGAGCAAAACGGCAACCCAAGCAATGTCAAACGGCAGCGGCTGAATGTTGGCCAAGCTCAGCGCAATGGAAATCGCCGACAAAATAAAAAAGACGACCTGCTTTTTCGTGCCGCCCCATTCCAAAATTTCTTCTACGCGTTCAAAGATTTCTTCCATGACTGCCTCTTTTTTGAGAATCATTATCAATGGTTGCAGTCTATACCCTAGGGGGTATGGGTAGCGCAAGCGGTTTGTAAAATGGCTCCTCATTTTTTAGACGGCTCTTAAAGGCTTCAAAATGAACGACTCGAACTTGATTGAGCTTTTTGAGGTTTAGAAGTCGCAGAAAAATTTCTCAGAGCTGAGGATGAAGGTCTGTAAATGAGCTCAAAAAGCGCGGAGCTGAGAATGAAGGTCTGTAAATGAGCTCAAAAAAGGTGGGAAGCACTGAGGACAAGGGAAGTTGCGTTAACCCATGTTGGCAAAGCGCGACACGGCTTTTGAAAACTTTGCAATGGTTTCGTCGGCATCACCGTGAAGCAGTCCGTCGCGCACGCAATGTTGAATGTGACCTTCCAGAATGATTTGTCCGCATTTGTGAAGCGCGGACTTCGCTGCATTGAGCTGGGAGAGCACATCTTCGCACGGGACGTCATCTTCAAGCATGCGATCGATGGCCTGAATCTGTCCCAGGATCTTTTTGATGCGTCGGTGCAGATTCTCTATGTCCATGCATTGTTTCATGAGCCATTTCTCCTTCATTGATTGGGGGGGAGTTGTTTTTTAAGCGTGCAAGCGCGTTTGTCAACGTGTGTCGCGAGATTGAGTGGGTTGAAGGCGCGCTTTGATTTGCCGAAGCCGTTGGTCAACGGTTTTTCGGCTTGAATCGCGCGTGGGGCGTTTGCATAAGGCGCGCATGGCAAAGATCAAAACGATTTATACGTGTCAGAACTGTGGATATCAGAGTCCACGTTGGTTAGGGCGTTGCACCTGTGGTGCGTGGGACAGTTTCGTTGAAGAAACGGTGGGAGAAGCACCAAAAGAAGCTGTTTCACTGGGAAGATCGGCATTTGGTGCTCTTCAAGCGTCTCGCGTACAGCGGTTGGTTGAAGTTGAGGTCGGTCAAACCTACCGCAACGCAACGGGGCTTAAAGAATTGGACCGTGTGTTGGGTGGTGGACTTGTGCCGGGCGCGTTGGTGCTTGTTGGTGGTGATCCGGGCATTGGAAAATCGACTTTGCTGTTGCAAGCGGCGGAATGCGTGGCGCGGATGGGCGTTCGTGTTCTGTATGTGACGGGCGAAGAATCTCCGCGCCAAGTTCGCTTGCGTGCAGAGCGCGTTTCTGCGCGAAGTCCTGAACTTTGGCTGCTTGCTGAGACTTCCCTCGAGGCAATTGAGCGACAAGTGGACGAGTTGAAGCCACAAATGCTTGTGATCGACTCGATTCAAACGCTTTGGGCCGAAGGATTTCAGTCAGCGCCAGGAAGTGTGGGCCAATTGCGCACCGTGACGGCGCAGCTCATGAGTGTGGCCAAAGGAAAAGAGATCCCCATCTTTTTGATCGGACATGTGACCAAAGATGGCGCCATTGCAGGCCCGAGAGTCTTGGAACACATGGTGGACACCGTTCTTTACTTTCAGGGAGAGCGCGGACATCCGATCCGATTCTTGCGCGCCGTGAAAAACCGTTTGGGATCGACTGATGAAGTCGGCGCATTCGAAATGACCGAACAAGGCGTTCGAGAAGTCGAAAATCCATCGGCGGTTTTTCTTGCAGAGAGAGCGGTGGGCGCTTCCGGCAGTGTGGTGGCCGCTGCTTTTGAAGGCAGTCGCGCCGTGCTTGTTGAAGTGCAAGCGTTGGTCACTCCAGCGGCGTATGGAACCGGCAGAAGAACAGCAATTGGCGTAGATGGCGGCCGCCTCGCGTTGTTGCTCGCTGTTTTGGAGAAAAAAGCGGGTCTTGTTTTGGGACAGAGCGATGTGTACGTCAATTTGGCGGGCGGTGCGCGGTTTGACGAACCTGCGCTCGATTTAGCGATTCTCGCCGCGCTGGCGAGCAGTCATTTGGACCGTCCGATTCCGCCCGACATGGCGGTGTTTGGTGAAGTGGGCTTAGGTGGCGAAGTTCGAAGTGTAACCGGCGGTGATGCGCGCATTTCTGAGATCCGACAAATGGGGTTGAAGCGCGTGCTCTGTCCGGTGAGCAATTCACCGCTGCACAACAGCAAAGACAGTCATCAAAAGAATCCTGCGCTCGATGGAACGAATCCCAAGCAAAAAGAAACGCCACCAACTCTTGTGGGCAGCGATGGTTTTTGCATTCAGGGCATTCACCATGTAGAGAGGTTGCTTGAATGGCTGTTTTAGTCGTTCTTCAATTGGTGTGAGATGGTTGAGCGCACTTAAAGCGCTGTTTTAAAATTTAAAACCAGCAAGAGGACGGTCTTTTAGGCCGTCATTTTTTTAGATGCACATTGAAAGGAATTTTTGCGGTTCTGAAAAAGCAGAAACCGATCGATCGCTCATGAGTACATGTGCACAAAAGGCAGAAGAAAAAATAAAGTACGGTTATTTGGCCGGCGGCGTTTCGGTGGTCGTGAATGTCGCTTTATTTGGGCTCAAACTTTGGGCAGGCCTGACGACGCAGTCTTTGGCGCTCATTGCAGATGCGTGGCACACACTTTCAGACTCTTTGAGCTCTCTCATCGTGATGGGCGCGGTCAAGCTGTCTTCAAGAAAGGCAGATCGCGAGCATCCATTTGGTCATGGTCGTTGGGAGCAGATTGGCGCAATTTTTATCGCGTTTTTGCTCGCAATTGTTGCCTATGAATTTGGAAAAGACGCGATAGAGCAGCTGTCAGAGCGAAAAGAAACGGTTTTTGGAACGCTTGCGATTGTGGTGACCGCTCTTTCGATCGTGGTGAAGGAATCACTCGCGCAGTACAGCTTTTACATTGCGAAGAAGACCAACAACACGAGCATTAAAGCGGATGCCTGGCATCACAGAAGCGATGCGCTCTCTTCGGTTGTCGTCCTCATCGGTATTTTCGTTTCAAAGTACTTCTGGTGGATCGACAGCATTTTAGGACTCGTCATTGCCTTGATGTTGGCGCATGCCGCCTACGAAATTGTGAAAGAATCGGTCACAAAACTGCTCGGTGAAGCGCCAAGTGAGGATTTGATTCAACAAATCAAAGAGCTCGCAGCAAAGCACTTTGAAAGAGATTTGGTGCTGCACCACTTTCATTTGCACAACTACGTAACGCACTACGAAATGACGTTTCACATGATGTTGCCCGGCGAAATCAGTCTTAAAGAGGCGCACAACTTGGCTTCAGAGATTGAAATCTGCATTTTTGAAGCACTTGGGATTACGGCAACCATTCACATTGAGCCCATCGAGCATCAACACTCTGATCGCCACCACGAAGCCGACAGCGATCTGCATCCCTGAGTTTTTCTTTTCATCAATCCCGCTCAAAAACCTTCTTTATTTTGCAGAAATGCATCAACAGCTGTGAAAAGCGCTCTCAAGTTTGCAGAAACGCATCAACAGCCGTGAAAAGCGCTCTCAAGTTTGCAGAAGCGCATCAACAGCCGTGAAAAGCGCACCCAAGTTTGCAGACATTGCGGAATGGACGTTCCCCCCGTTTCTGAGATCGCAGAAAGTAAAAACAGGACGTTCCCCCCGTTTCTGAGATTGCAGAAAGCGGGGAAAAGGTCTTTCCCCCCGGTTCCGAGATTTTTGTAAACGAAATTCGCCTTTAAAGACGCCTGGTTAA
>JAZUEA010000088.1:0-9614 GCA_045639945.1 Myxococcota bacterium | reverse complement strand
CCGAACACAAAGCGCCGGCCACTTCTGGAATGCACTTGGCGAGACAAGGCGACCGCCGTTGTCAAAGACAAAGGTTGTCCCTCCGGTGCTTTGCAGCTGCTCGCCCATTGCTGGCGAAGCAAGAAGCGCAAGAAGAAGTAAGGAGGTTGTGCGCATGCGGAACTCCTTGATTTTACAAACGAAAACGTAAATTTTCGTTGTTGTTAAAAAATAAAAACGAATTTAATCAAGCGATTTTAAGCGCGGAAGAGGGCACTCGGCAAGTGGAGTGGCGTGCTTTCAGTGCGATGTGTGGACTTTGTGATCAAAAGGCGGGAAATCAGAAAACTAAAGGAAAAACAGAGAGTTACTTTATAAAGAATTCCGGGCGGTACTCAAAATGCATTGTGTCGAAGTGATACCATTTTCCGCCCCAAATGAATCCATATTTCTCAAAGATTTCAACGACTTCCAGCGGAATCTTGTTGCGATATTCGTAGTGACCGTTCTTGTCAGGCTTGTTCCATTTCCAGTAGTCCGAGTACTCAACGCCTACATCAATGGCTGAGGCGAATGAGTGGTTAGACAGTCGCTTTGAGCCTTTCACATTGCGCCAAACAAACGTGCCCGATTGTTTTTTTACCATGTCGCGCGTTTGTGGCGGTAACGCTTCGATTTCTTTAGCGATTTGGGTGAGCTTTTGAGGAATGTCGAAGTGTGTGCTCACGCGAATCCATTTGCCGTCGAGCCACTGGATTTTTGTAGTGTTTTTCGAAACTTCCTCGCGGTTTTCGCCGTAAAGTTTTTTGAAAAACGGCGCGTAGCGCATACGGCCTGGATCCATGTTTTCTGATGGCGTTTCAAACTCGCGGCCCGCTGTGTAGGTTTGTTCCGTCTGATCTCGTAAGTCAGCGGTATCTAAGCGTTCTTCGTAATCAATAAGCTTTGAGTGATCGCGCGTTTCGTACGGCATTTCGGTGCCGTCTCGCCAAATTAATGTGTTCGCCGATGCTCCACAAATCACGTCGGGATAAGCAAGAACGAGCTTTCTGAGTTGTTCAGGTGCGTCTTCCGAAATGCTGCATGCTGGTTTTGTGGGTTGAGGATCTGCCCAAATGTTAAGTGGAATAAAGGCCAGAGCGGTAAAAATCGAAGCAGGAAAGTTAAAGATGCGATGCATTGATTGTTTGGTGGCGTTTGGGATTGTTTTTTGAGCGTTGCAACAGCCGATTTTGATGATGATTTTTGCGGCAGCATGGGAAGTTTCGCGGTTTAAACCAAGTGCCATTTGAGCGTTTTCAAATGAACGGCTGCAAAAACTCAGAACGAAGTTGCTCATTCAAGACTGTGAATGATTGCAAGCGTCTTAAAAAGTGTATTGGAAATCCTTGTAAGCCAGAAAACAAGTGAGTTTTTCAATTTCGCAATTAATCTTTTTTAAAATTATGCGACATTGAAAATCTATTACTCTCATTTGATGTGTTGAGTAATGCGGCGTAACTTGTTGTGATATAAGCAAAAATAAGATTTTGGGCTGCGCCGGTAAGTTTCACTTGTAAGCTGTTTTTGAAAATGGTGCTGATGAGCTGGCAAGTGAAATAAAAAATCAGGGCGTCAGAATCGGGAAATTTGTGTGATGTGCTGATTACTTGAGAGCTCTTTTGATTGCGTCTTGGGCGCTCATGCAGCTGACGGCGTTCGTCATTTTTTGATAGTTTTCGCGGTCTTCCAATCGTTTCGCGAGCCAGGCACCCACATCAGCTTGAGCGCTGCAGCATGTGATTCTCTTTAAAATGTGAGCGGCCGCGCTCGCTTTGATTTGACTTTGACCAACAGATGATTTCACGCTGTCTAACGAGTTGCTGCAGCTGTTTAAGTTGAGTTCGTTGATCCAAGCGCCGTCACTCAAAATGCGAGCGTTTGGGCGTGAATGGTTTTGTTGGTTTCTGTGGTGATCGCCGCGGTTCGAACTCGGCTCGTCGGTGGAGTTGCGAATTGCGTTTTTGATGGCGTCTTTGGCGGAGTAGCAATCGGCTTGATCGATCAAGCGCTGGTAGTTTTCGCGGTCGATCAATCTCTCAGCAAGCCAAGCGCCGGTTTTGCCTTGTTCGCTGCAGCAGTTAATCTTGCTGATGATTCTCGCGGCAGCATGAGAACTTACGCGATTCGAACCAAGTGCCATTTGAACGTTTTCAAGCGAACGACTGCAGAAACTGAAATCTAAACTGTCAACCCAATCACCGTCATGAGCATTGTGCGGTGTGCGCGAGTCGTTGTCCGAGTTGAGAAGGGCGTTTTTGATGGCATCTTTGGCGGAGTGGCAGTCCGCTTTGTCGATGATGCGCTGGTAGTGTTCGCGGTCGTCCAATCGCTCAGCGAGCCAGGCTCCTGTTTCAGCTTGAGCGCTGCAACAGTTGATTTTATCAACGATTTTGGCTGCAGCTTTGGCTGTAACGCGCTTTTTTCCAACGGACAATTGCACGTTTTCGAGTGATTTGCTGCAGAAAGTGAGATCCAAGCTGTCGATCCAGCTGCCATCGTCCAATACTTGAGAGTTCTGCCTTGTGTGGCTTGTGTGGCTTGGAGCAGCTTGAGCAGGTGCTCTATTTGAGTGAATCGTATTTACAGCCGAAAGACCATCTAAAATAGCGACAGCGGTTGCGCTTTCAATGCTTGTGGCTTGGCGTGGTGGTGTTGACTGAACGGAGTGAGTGATGGCCACTTTCGCTTCTTGGCACGGTGTTTCGTGAACGACGAATCCAATGTTGTTCGGATCGCTGATGCGTTGAATAAGCCAAGCTCCAACTTTGGCTTGTGTGCTGCATGTTGGAATGCGACTTAAAATCTGAACAATTTCAGCGGATTCGACGTAGCGATTGCCCACAACGCTTTTCACATTTTGAAAAATATGAGCGTCGTCTGTGAAGTTGATGGCGTGGTAGTTGAGCGTGTTGTAGTTGCTCGGTCCGCCGCAAGCGAAAGTGGAAAGAGAAAGGCTGATTGCGAGAGTTTTTAGAAAGTGCATGGAAATCTTTTTTAAAATTAGAAAGACAGCGCACTTTACGAAGGAATGTGAGATTTATTCAAAAAAAGATTATTCTTCGTCGACGAGCTCAGCGGCTAGATCGTAATCGGTGGCATCGGTAATGGTGGCTTTCACGATCTTGCCGGGCGTAAGCGATTCGTCCAAGCCAATGTACGTGACGCCGTCCACGCCAGGTGCTTGGCCTTTGGTTCGGCCTTCCAACACCAACGGCGATTCGTCGCTCGGGCCTTCGATGAGCACGTCCACTGTTTCGCCGATTTGGCTTTCAAGCCATTCGCGCGAAATTTCTTGCTGCGCTTCCAAAATGCGTTCGCGGCGTTCTTCTTTGATTTCTTCGGGAATTTGATCTTCGCGATCGCCGCTCTTAGTGCCTTCTTCTTGGCTGTAGGCAAAAACGCCCAAGTGTTCGAATCGAGCGTCTTTGACGTACTGCAGCAATTCTTCGAAATCTTCTTCCGTTTCGCCTGGATGGCCAACCATGAGCGTGGTGCGGAGCACGATGCCCGGTACGCGCTTGCGCAATTCTTCGATTCGCGCGCGAGCGGTGGTGCCGTCGATGCTGCGACCCATGGACTTGAGCACGTTGTTCGAAATGTGCTGGAGCGGAATGTCCAAGTATTTCAAGATCTTATCAGAGTTCGCCATGCGCTCAAGTACGCCATCCGGGAATGCACGTGGATAAGCGTAGAGAAGACGAATCCATTTAAAATCAAGGGCTTCCAAGTTATCGATGAGCTGAATGAGCTTTGGCTCTTTCGGACCTAAATCGCTGCCGTAAAGCGTGATGTCTTGCGCGATAACGTTGAGCTCGGCCACGCCTTGGTCTGCAAGTTTGCGCGCTTCTTCCAAAATGCTCTGCATGGGGCGGCTGCGAAGCGGTCCACGAACGCTCGGAATGACGCAGTAGTGGCAACGGTTGGAGCAGCCTTCCGCGATTTTGATCCAGGCCTGACCTTTGGGTGCTGTGGAAGAGCGCGGCAAAGACCAGTCGAATCCCAAGCGGTCGGGATCGCTGACAAGAACGCGGGCGTCCTGCACGCTCAAGCCCAAAGCGGTTTGATTTAAGTCGTCGATGACGGCCTTCAAATCGCGCGTGCCAAAAAAGCGATCCACTTCGGGCAATTCGTTTGCAAGCTCTTCTTTGAACCGCTGCGACAAGCAACCCATCACCAAAAGTCGCTTGAGAGTGCCTTGGGTTTTGAGGTCAGCAACGTCCAAAATCGTGTTTACGCTTTCGGTTTTGGCGTCGTTGATGAAGGCGCAGGTGTTGATGACAACGGCGTCGGCTTCTTCGGGCGATTCAACGATGCGCGTGCCTTTGGGCAAACCAGCGAGCACTGTTTCGGTGTCGCACAGATTTTTAGCGCATCCAAGTGAGATCAGGTGAACGGAGAATGGCTTTGCGTTTTTTACCATGTGCTTGATTTCTTTGAAGATTATCGGTCAGAGAGAATTCGAACGCCTTCCGGCGGAACAAAGCGGAAACCGCTGTCTTTCAAATCGCGGTTGGTTTTGACGTCGCTAAACGCCAAGTGATTGGTGTTGCCCACTGGGTCGACAACAGTGCTCGCGGTAACGGCGAAAGTTTTGCGATCCACTTCTAAACGAAGCGCGCGGTAATCGCCCTCGTTCGTTTTGGGCACCAATTCGATGTGGTACGTGCTGTCGTTGAGCGCCGGCAAAAGCTTGGCGTTAAATGCATCTTCGAGATTGCCTTCACCACTCATAAATGTAAGCGCCACTGGAAGTTGCGCTTTTTTAAGCGGCTGACGAAAAGCTTGGCGTTCTTCGGGTTCGTAAATCCAGAACGTTTCGCTGTCGGACACAAAAACCTTGGGAACCGGTTCTGTGTAGTCCCAACGCATGCGACCTGGCTTTTTAAAGTAGACCTTGCCTTTTGAAATTTGCGTTCGTTGGTACGCTTGATAAGTGTAGGTCTGAACGAAAACCGCTTGGAAATCGGCAGCTTCCGCGTAAAAGTTTTGAACACCGCTCAAAATTTGGTGCAAATCTGCTTCGACGGGTGCTGTGACTTCAACGGTTGCGTCAGGTGCTTCGGGAGTTGGAGCCGGTGCAGCGAGAATGAGTAATAACGACAATATATTCATGTCAAATCTCCAGCGCCCTTTTAGCGCAGCTTAATTGAGGGTCAAGCTCTGACGCAGAGAACAAATTTTTTTCAAAAAAAAATGCGTCTCGCGCAACAACGGTCAATTTTTTCCGATGGATCTCATTGAACGCTCACGGAGAGCGCGAAGGAGATCTCATGGTTACGATTCGACTTTCCCCTAAAAAAGATCCGTTTGAAGCTGCTTTTTATCGCGCGATTTTGGATTGGCCTGTCAATGGTTGCGCCAAAGAAGAGACTGCGCCTGTTGATTGGCGAAGCAAGATTTTAGGCGCTTTGCGTGTGGTGCATGCGATTCAAACGCTGAAAAACCAGAAAGGTTTTAAGCGCATCAATGAAGCGCTCACGGATTTGGTTGGTGACTTGGAAACGGAGCCAAGCTCGACCTGGGTGACAAGCTCTTTGGGAAGCACCGAGTAAACCGCCTGATTTTATTGAGAAATCTGTAATTGTTCGTGAGCTTGTTCCTTGTTAACCCAGCGTTTATCATGCACACCTTTGTTGGCCTGCCAAAAGGTGCTGCGATGACGATTCCTTATTTATTAAGACGCCCTCACTGGTGGTGCATCTTGATGCTTTTGAGCTTTTGCTGGTTCACGCCGGTGTTGGCTCAGGATTACGACCAAGTGAAATCGCAAGCTGTGTCGGCTTATCGCGCAGGCAATTACGAAGAAGCTGCACGGCTTTACATTCAGGCGTTTGCGATCGAACCGCGCGGTAACTTGCTCTATAACATCGCGATTTCATACGAAAAAGCGGGAAACATTCAGCAAGCCGTTGCCTATTACGAGCGCTTTAATGATGCGGTGCCGGATTCGCCGCAGCGCGATGTGGCTGTTCGCAAAATCAGCGATTTAAAACCGCAATTGCAGGCGAACATGGTTGACGTGACAGTTGGCTCAACTCCTTATGGCGCAACGATTTTTGTGGATGATCGCGCCAAAGGAGCTTTGGGCACCGCACCGCTCACGTTTGGTTTATTGCCTGGTCGTTACACCATCATCGCGGATTTGAAAGGTTATCAGCAGGCATCGCGCGAAATTCAGGTTGTGAAGGGCAAGCCGCTGCGTGTGGATTTGTCGCTCGCAAACCTAAATGATTTGGGCAAGATGCGAATTTCGGTTTCTGAAGACGAAGCGTCCATTGTGGTGGACGGCAAAAAACTGGCAGTCTCACCTTACGTTAAAACGCTGCAAGTGCCAGTCGGTTGGCGAGAAATCTTAGTCGTTAAGCCAGGTTACGAAGTTTGGCGTCAAACAGTTGAAATCAAGCCACAAGGTGAAACGCGCGTGGTTGCCGAGTTGGCAATTGAAGGCTCTGGTGGCGAAACGTCGCTTGAAAGTGCACTCGCAAGTGATGTGGAACCCAGCTTGGCTGAAGCGATTTCTGAAAGTTACGACGCGTCCAAGTACAACTCGAAAGGGCCTGGGTTTTGGCCGTGGCTTGTTGTGGGTGTGGGCGGTGCTGCCGTTGCGGGTGGCGCTGTCACCGGCGTTTTGGGTCAAGGTCTGTATGATCAGCTCAACGAGAAGCGCAAAAAACGCGAACTCATTGCAACGAGCGACATTGATGCGGGCAACACCTATGTGTTGATGACCAACGTGCTTTTGGGGGTTGGCTCTGCGGCGATCGTCGGTGGCTTGATTTGGTGGTGGTTCACGCGGCCAACCGAAGAAACTTTGGGAGAATTCCGCAATAATTCCAAAGAAGTTCATTTCGTTGCAATGCCGGCAATGAGTGTTGAAGGCGAGCCCATGCTCAGCCTGTTTGGGAGGTTCTAATGCGTCCTCGCTTTTCTTATGCCTCTCTGTTCGTGGTGCTTTGGGCTGCACAAGCTTGCACACTCGACTTTGATTCGTTTGCTGATCCACTCGATCCGCTTGAGCCACCCAAACCTGATGCACAAATTTCAACTGAAGATGCTGGCATTTTGCCGGACGCAGGCGGTGGCGAGATTGTTGTAGACGCGGGCAGCGCAGGTTTTGGCGGTGAAGGTGGTGCTGGTTCTGGTGGTGAAGGTGGCGCTGGCTCTGGCGGTGAAGGTGGCGAAATCATTCTGGATTCGGATAACGATGGCGTTCTAGATGAAGACGACAACTGCCCGAATGTGGCGAATCCGGACCAAAGCGATTTGGATGGTGACGGCGAGGGCGATGCGTGCGACGACGATGTCGATGGCGATGGGTCAACGAACGCTGAAGAAGCGTTGCGTGGCACTGATCCGCTCAATCCCGATACCGACGGCGACGGCGTTTTGGACGGCGTGGACACTTGTCCGCTGATTTTTGATCCCATCAACTTTGATTCGAACGGCGACGGTGTCGGTGACGCATGCTCTGACGACGACGACGGCGACGGCGTGTTGGATTACTTGGACAACTGTCCTGCGACCGCAAATGCCGATCAGAACAACGTTTGTGCTGCAGATCGCGATGGCGATGGCGTGCTAGATGCCGATGATGCGTGTCCCACAATCGCAACTGCGGATTCGACGCTGGTGCCGTGTCAAAGCGTTTTTGAAGTGACGTCGTACACCCGCGATGTGAGAGCGCTCGCGAAAGATGGCTCAAAGATTTTAGCAGCAACGGCAGGTGGCGTTTTTGAGCTTACGAATGACGAACCCAAACTTTTGAGCTCGGCGGATGGTTTTGAGCATGAGCCGTTGATCGATGTTTTTGTGGATGCAGCCGGCAACCGTTGGACTTTGTCGACGAGCACGCTTACGATGCATCGAGCTGATGGATTTACGTTTAAATTCTACAGCAATTTCAGTGGGTTGCGCGGAACGCTGACTTGTGTGGCTGTGGTCGGCACAACGGTTTTGGTCGGTAGTTCTGAAGGCTTAAATATTCTCACTGCATCCGGCTGGGAATTGAATAATTCCGGATATTTAGCTGGCGGAGTGAGACAACTTTGGGTTGAAAACGATCGCGTTTGGGTGGTCGCGCCATCTGGTGTTGTGCGATTCGTGAACGGCGGCATCGAAGAAATGCCCGGCGGAATGCACGAAATTGGCCAGTATCAAAACGTGGCAGCGTCGCCAAACGGCGGATTCGTGTTGTTAGGTTCCGAAGGCATTGCCGTTTTGGATGCCTGGGACAATGTGACGCAAAAAATCAGCACGGAGATGGTCCGAACGGGTGCGCTTGCGTACGACAACGAACTTTATTTGGGCGGTCCCGGCGGACTTTTGCGTGTGGATGCGATGGGCCGCGTTTCTCCGGCTGCAACCTCTTCTTTGCCCAGCGAAAATGTTCGCGAACTTTTAGGTGCTGCAAACCAACCGCGTTACGTGGCGACAGCAAAAGGTTTGGTCAAGTTAGACGGCGTGTTTTCGCCGCATCAAGGCAGTTTAGGTGGTGGTTCGGTTCAAGCTACTGCGCGCATCAACGGGCTTTTGTGGGTGGGCACGGCGACTGGCCTTTTTGTGCAGTCGAACGATCCAGAAATTGGATTCTCGCGCGTGCAAGCAGGTTTGCTCGATCAAAACATTCACGTGATTCGCCGAATCGGCAACTCGGTTTATCTGGGCTCGGATACAGGCGTAACAGTTTTGAATTTGTTGGGTGAAGTTGAAACCACGTACGACCGAGATGTGCTGCCGGCGTATCCGGTGAGCGACATTGTGGCGGGCTTGAACGGTGATGTTTGGGTGGCCACAAAAGGTGGTGGTATTCGCCGAATTACCAGTGCTGACGGCGGCTTTACGTATTCTTCAGCGCTTTATCCGGCAAACAAATTCCCGTCGGATCAAGTTTACGCGCTCGCGCACGACGGCACGCGGCTTTGGATCGCCACGGAATCAGGTTTGGCGCGCATGCGAGACGCCAGCTCGATGTTCGAGGACGTGATTGGCGTGAACCAAGGTTTGCCTTCTCTGATTGTGCGCGACGTTGAAATTGTGGGTGGAAAGCCGTGTGTAGCAACGTCCGCAGGTTTGGCGTGCGCGCGCGATGCGGTGAATTACGCGAACTGGAACGTTTGGGGAAACGACACTTATCAGGCTTCGCACTGGCCGTCGAACGCAGGTTCAATTCACTCGATTTCGTTTGATGGCACATATCTTTGGGCTTCAACTGAGACAGTGCCGCCACTGTTGATTCGCGTTTTGCCGGAATCCACAGATGCGCCGTTGGTTTTGGCGGCTGCGAGTGCGTCGTTGCCAGAATATTGGACCGCAAATACTGCGGAATTGCCGTCTACGGATGCGCCGTTCGATGTGGCGTTTAGTGAAAATCGATTGTTGGTGAGCGCCTCTGGTGGAGTTGGCACAACAAGCGAAATCAGCGTCCTTGATGGAACTGGGCTGATTTTAAAGGATTTTTCGAATTTTGGTTTGCCCGATTCAGGCTTGGAAGCCACGCTCACGCAGGACTACGAAAAAGCCCCGCTTTACGTGGTGCGCAATCAAACTTCGCTCAACGCGTATCGCTTGAGTGCTCAAAGTCGGATCGTAGCCAT
>JAZUEA010000087.1:0-3520 GCA_045639945.1 Myxococcota bacterium | reverse complement strand
TAAGATAATACATTGTGTTAGAATGTACTGCAAAATAAGTTGATTAAACAGAGGTGATGTCTGATAATTTAATAAATCGCGTGATAATTTGTGTTTCGTGTCTAGGTAAAGGGCAGTTATGAAAAAGGCTTTGATTCTTCTCGCGCTTTCCGCGGCTGTGTTTTGTGGTTGCAACAAGAGTAAATGCAACAATGGCGAATTGGAATGCAGCGGACAATGCTTGATTCCGGCAATGGCGCATCTGGCATCGTGTTCGGTATGTGAAGCTGGTTATTGCGACATTGACGGTAACTTGCTGAACGGCTGCGAAGGTGTGAAAGAATCGGATGGCAAGTGCGCGCCGCTTGGGCTGGCCGGCAAAATGGATGCCAAACCCGAGCCTGAGAAGGCTGGTGATTTGAATGTAGCCGCTCAAAACGCCAATGCAAAACCTGCAACGGCTGATGCGGACGAAAAAAACGAAGTCGCGAAAAATGTGCCGGCTGCGGTCGCAGGTTCTCTCGAAGTTGACAAAGAGTATCTCGACAAGAATCACACGCTCGTCGATCGCGGCGAAGAGGTCGATTATGTGCTTTCGGAAAACTTGTTGGTGGACGGGTACACACTGACGATTGAGCCTGGTGTGACGATTGCTATCAAGAATGGTCACAACATTGAAGTGCTGAACGGAGGCGCGATTCAGGCCAAGGGTACACCTGAGAAACCGATTGTTATTCGCTCGGCTGGCACGCAACCTGCAGGCTCGGTGATTTTTGGGGAAAGCGCCAATGCTGGCATTGTCCAGTCATTAAGCCATGTTACGTTTAAGAACTTGGGTGCTTATACATACAGTTCGGCCGCCATTCGCGTTGAGGCGAATGTTCGCGTGGCCATGGATCACTGCACGATCGATACTGCTGTAAATGACGGTCTTTGGGTAGAAGGTCAAGTCGTTAAGTTTGAAAATAACACCATTAAGAATTGCGGTAACTTCCCAATTCAATTGCAAAACCCTGTTGTTATTTCTCAGCTTGGTGAGAATAACGCCTATTCAGACAATAAGAAAAACTTGATTCTCATTTCTTCGGATCGCCGTTTTGATGAATCGATGGAGTTGACGTTCAACAAGCAGTCTATTCCGTGGTTCATTCTGAACAGCTTGTCTTTTTCTGCTGAAACCACAACGAAAATGACGATTCCGGCCGGTAGCCATTTTGTTGTAAATGCAGACAGCTACTTGAATTTTCTCGACAAGATTAAGTTGACGATCGCGGGCACGTCTGAAGCGCCGGTTGTGTTTGAATCAATCGGCGAAGAGCCATGGAACGGCATCACTTTTGCTGGTTCTGAGCTTGTGATGAGTTACGCCAATATTTTGAAGACGGCTCCTGGCAATTATCACTACGCTGCATTGACTATTGAAGGCGGTGCTCGTGCCAAACTTGACCACGTCACGATTGACGGCGCCGTTTCTGAAGACAGCGACAGTGGTTACGGTATTCGCGTGACCGAAGGCAAGATTTCGAAGTTCAAGAATAATTCGATCAAAAACGTCTCGAACTACCCAATTTTCTTGCAGCATTTCAATTATGCATCGTTGGGTGATGGAAACGTTTACGCGTCTAACTCCGCGAAAAAGAACTTTATTTACGTCGATTCTGGCAATTTGAATGGCGAAGTGGAAACGCTCAAGATCAAATCTCAGAGCGTGCCTTACTATCTCAATGGCGGTTTTTCTGTGGATGATACGGCTGTGACCGTTGAGGCCGGCACAAGGTTCGCGATTCAAGAGGGCGCTTCGTTTGAAATTCGTGACAATGCTTCAATTCAGTTCAATGGCACCGCCGAAAATCACATTGTGATGACAGGTTACAATGGCAACAAGTGGGAACGCTTGTTGATCTGCAATAAAAAAGACTCCGCCGTACACTTCGTCGACCTGGCTGACACGGCCGATGTCGCTTTTTCAATCGAAAATAGCGGCGATAAGAAGGTCACGGTCGAGCAACTCAACCTTGGAGGTGCTTGTTTCGAACCTTCTGAAAACGTTGTTTTGACGGAAGGTTCCGCTTTAAAGCAGTGCGCGGAATAAAAATTTTATAGCAGGGACAAATATTTTTCTTGCTGTAGAGCATAAAGCCGTGAGCTCGGTTTGAGTTTACGGCTTTTTTGTTTCTCGCCTCTAACTGCGCTTGGATAACTGTTTTTATGTAAGTATGAAAAAACATTCTGCGCTTGAATGAGATTTCTTAAAAGTAGCTCCGTTGCAAGTCGGGCTTGAACTCACCATTCTTTCAAATCTGTATTTTTAAATCCCCAAGTGAGAGTAGGAATACTTAAATCATTCACATGCAATACATGCCATGGTGTGCGTGGTGCTTCAAAACTACGCAAAATATGAATACTTTGGGCGGGCATGTAACTTTGTGCTAACAGATAAACAATGTCACCTTGGGGATTTTTGGCTAAGTCAACAACGATTTCTGCATGCCCTGGCGAACCACCTTGAATCAAGACATCACCCACTTGCATATCAGTAATGGGTTTTGCTTTTAGCTCTTTGGCGAGTGACAATGTACCGGCGTATGTAAAGACCATTTTTAAATATTTCTGCAGATCTTCATGCGTTTTGCCACGCTTGCCGGATTTTACCCACGAAGCCTTACGTCCTTCGATTTTAATGCGATTACCTTCGGACCAAGTCTTAAAATCTGTTCTAAAACCATTTGTGAGATTGAAGTGAATCTCATTTGCACGTCCTTGCGAGAAAAGCCACTCTGCACGTAGTCGCATAATGGCATCGGCGCACTGTTGTAGGTCGCGATCACCGATACTCATATCGATGACAGCATAGTGAATCGACTGATCATCTTTGAGTTCACCAGTATAAAGCAAAACGGGTGAATCTTCGGGCAAAAGCGGTAAGTGCTGCAAATAATAGGCAAAAGTTCCAGGTTCGTACGTAACGCGCTGAAAGCCTTCAGGTGGCTGGATACGATCAATAATAGTGTCTTGCTTCGCTACTTTTGATTCAACGGACGCATCTTGAGCAGAAATCGCTGAGATTGATGACAGCAAAGTCGCAGTAAAAAAGAAAAGAGAACGCATGGATTCCTCGAAGCCATTTAAGGGGTGAGCATCATCGAAATGATTTCTTGATCTGTTTGCTTCATGCCATCATGGCCAAGACGAGAAACATTTTCGATAGTATTTTCAACACCTTTTCGAACAATGCCATCGCCACCTTTGAATTCTTGCCCACGTTGATACATGCACCAACCTAAGATACCGGCATCAACAGCTGTCGCAATTTTGGCTGCACAACTGGCTTTTGCGCCGTCGCAAATAACACCAGATGCAATGGCAAGTGCGTTTACTAATGTGTGAGCGATGGCATCAAAGCGGCCACCATGTAAATAAGCAATGCCAGCACCGGCTGCACAACCGGCTGTAATGGCACCGCAGTAGGCAGAAAGTCTTCCAATTCCGGACTTTAGGTGAATCGCGCACAAGTTGGACACGATGAGCGCACGTTCTAATT
>JAZUEA010000086.1:0-4440 GCA_045639945.1 Myxococcota bacterium | reverse complement strand
CGAAAGCGTGATTCAAGCTGTGCACCAAACTCTTGGGCTGACAGCAGATGCAGAGATTACGGTCGAGGCGAATCCCGAGGACATCACCTTGGCGCGCTTGCAGGGTCTCAAAGCGGCGGGCACAAACAGGCTGAGCCTTGGAACACAGAGCTTCATTGATGCACGGTTGCAAGCTTTGGGGCGTCATCACTCCGCCGCTCAAAATCGGGAGGCGGTTCAACTGGCGCGAAAGGTTGGCTTTAACGACCTCAGCCTTGACCTTATCTGGGGTTTGGTCGGCGACACCGAAGAGACCTTAGCGTTTGACGTGCGCGAAGCTTGCGATCTGGATCCAACGCACCTGTCTACCTACGAGCTTTCGATCGAAGAAGACACGCCGTTTGGACACCGCAGCGCTCAAGGCGAGACGCTTGAAGCCGATGAAGACACACGTGTTCGCTGTTTAGATCTGCTGCCGCAACTGTTGGAGGCTCGCGGACTCATTCCCTACGAGGTCTCAAACGCAGCAAAGCCGGGCTTTCACGCGGTACACAACACACTTTACTGGGTTATGGCACCCTACCTTGGGCTTGGAGCCGGCGCCTCAGGTTTCGAAACGCTGTCTCCACGTGTGGGATATCGCTACGAAAATCCTCGCATGCCCACTGCCTACGCTCAAAGTGTGGCCGCACCCGATCGAGGTGATCGTGTTGAAGGTCGAGAGCTCGACGAAGAAGCCATCATGGTTGGTCTTCGCCTGCGTCAAGGTCTCACCCTGCGCGACGACCTCTACACCGAACTCGCGCCACGCATTCAAGACTTGGTCACACGCGGCTACCTTACCTGTGAAAACCACCACATCGCCGCCACCACCTTGGGCCGTCGCTTCCTCAATCGCCTCATCATCGATCTCTGGGACTGAGCTTTCTTAGGTTTTTGCTCGCCCTACAATCTCAAAGCTCGCAGTGTCACATCTTTTTAATCTGATCTGAAATGCATCGGCACAGGCTGATTCTGCGCTAAGCTCGCCTTCAAAATTTAAAATGGCAGCTTTCCTTGCGATTTGCTCAGAACCACACAGATCAAACGGGACTTACCAGCCTAAAAAGGGCACAAAAAAAGCGCAGGATGAGAGCTCATCTTGCGCTTTGCTCGAAACTGAAGACCACTTAGGCTTCTTCAGAGACTTCCTCAGCCGGCACTTCTTCGACCGGCATGGAGTTATTGCGCTTGGCAGCCTTGCGCTGCTTCAAGATGGTCTTGCGGCTTTGGATGCGAACGTTGATCTCATCGATCAAACCGGCGAGCTCGTCGGAGGGAGAGATGAGGTTCAAACCGTTGATGGCGTCGCACAACGGCTTCCAAGCTGCGATCATTTCGTCGCGGGCGGTCTTCAAACGGCCGGGACCCATGGCGACGCGCTCGCGGTCGTAGCGTCCGATCATGTCAACGAGCGTCTCGTAACGCTCGCGGAGAAGCGTCACCCACGCATTGACCATGGTCTTTTCGAGCAGCTCGGGATCCAACTCCTCTAAAACGGTGAGGATGTTCTTCACAACCGGGTGCTCTTCGCTGAAGGAGAGCTTCGCCGGCGCGCCGAACTGATCGATCGCCTCCCAAATGATCTTCGCGGCTTCGCGAATGTGATCAATCGGATACGCGAGGAAGGTCTTCAAGTGGCCACGCATACCAGACAACGCCTGGTCCATGTTCGCGTCCGCTTTGGTCAGATCAGAGTATTGCAACCCGCGCTCGAGCTTGCGCAGATTTTCGTACTTCATGATCGAATTGTGGAAGTTCTGCCCAGGATTGGAGTCTGCGATGGTACTCACCTGCTGGACCTTCGCATCCATCTCCTGGCAGAAGCCTCGAACCTCTTCGATTCGAAGCAGTGAAATATTGAAAGGTACAATGGCCGGCATCAGACTCCTCCGAAAATGATAGGGCGCACTGTAGGCTGTTGATTTGCTCGCTCAGTATAAACACAACGAGCACTTGTACAATGGTTTTGCCCTCAATCTTTTTCTATTTTTCAAACTTTTTTCTACTCAAGTGCTCCATTCGTGCTTTTCGAAGCATCTCTACCAGCCTACTTTGCTCTCTCCGAAAATTTTTGTTGCCGACTTTCAGCTGTACAAGTTCCCCTTCTCAACTTTTCGATGAAGAGTTTTCACCTTCTAAGCCCTCAACCATTCGTTTCGATCGAAGACTTTTCAAGCTCTTTGCCCTCATTCATTCACGTTGATTTGAGGGTTCAACAATAATTTGTTCTGTTCAGAGATGCACGATCGCAAACGATCACCGTGTAAAGACCTCATCAAAACTTTCGGCTTTGGACTTTTCAACCTTCAAGGTCCAATTCGCACTCGTTGGTTTTGGAGCTTTCAAGCGCCAAGGTCTCTTTCACGCATGTTTGCTTTGGACTTTTCAAGCGCTGAGGTCTCTTTCACGCATGTTTGCTTTGGACTTTTCAAGCGCTGAGGTCCCTTTCACGCGTGTTTGCTTTGGACTTTTCAAGCGCTAAGATCTCTTTCACGCGTGTTTGCTTTGGACTTTTCAAGCGCTGAGGTCCTTTTCATTCAGCATGAATGCGAACTCTTCGCGGTTTAGAGGGTCATCTCAAAATAGAAATCTTGATATTTGTCATGAGAAGGGCCACAACTCGCACAATTGAACGCTGGCTTGGAACCCGCAATGCGTGTACTCACTCTGCTTAGTTTCCTGCTTTTTCCCTTTTTTGCCTTCGCTGAACCAGAACCTTCGGCACCAAACCTGATGGAAGTTCTGCAGAAGACAGCAAAGCAGAAGGGTCCCACAGCGTTTTTGTACGATCTGAGCTTGAATGCTCTCAAGTATACGCCTGAATTGCTCGCGGCTTTGAACCTTGATGCGCTCATGCCCAGCATCTGCACAGGCATCCCTTCACGTGGACACATCTATTTTCCTGCGCGAATGGTCGAAGAACCCGGCATTCACCTGCGCAATCCCAATGAATCGTATGGCACCGGCGAGCTTGTAGGCCTGCTTCAAAGCATGGGACGTCACATCTATCAAAAATATCCGGGCGGTTTCGACTTGGTCGTTGGCGACCTTTCTTTACCGACCGGAGGTAAGTTCCGTCCACATGGCTCTCATCAAAATGGGCGCGATGTTGATCTGCGCTACTTCCAAAAAGGATTTTCTCAAAAGGACGAGGAAGGCGCTTACCCATACGTCACCCCAAGTGCTCAGAACCTCGATCTCGAGCGAACCTTTGCCATGCTTGAATATTTCTACAAGTCCGGCGAGGTGGATGTCATCTTCATGGACTGGCGCATTCAGAAGATGCTCTATGACTACGCCCGAAAAACATTGAACCGCACCACCGAAGAGCTCGCTCCGATCCTTTCTCATCCGTATGCTCGAAGCCGCCAGAGCTCCATGGTCCGCCACGCCAAAAATCACTACAGCCACCTTCACGTTCGCGTTAAGGCCGAACGCTCTCAATCGATGGCTCAGCTCTGGCCAGAGTCCCAACTGAACGCTTTGATCCAAGACCTTAACATGCGCCGGACCGGCTTCTACGAAGTTCGCATCGAATCCGGCGACACGCTGGGTGCCATCGCTCATCGTCACAAGGTCACGATCGAAGACCTACAGCGCTGGAATAAACTTGGGAAGAAAGCGATCCTTCATCCCGGCCGGAAACTGCGCATCTACGCTCCGAAGGAAACCTTGGATGAGCTCGGCTTAGACGATCTCCCAAGCTTCGAAATCCCCGACGAAGACACCGACTCGCCTTCAACCTCTGACCCTCGCGAAGATCCAAACGTCCCCACCGACGACACCACCGAAGACACAGACCTCGCGGACTAATCCCCTTCACTCTCCAGCTTCACCCTTTTCACGCTTTGAGCTTGCTACTCTGCCGAATCCTCGCGAGCTTAGCAAACCTTGAGCTTGCAGCTCTGCTGAATCCTCGCGAGCTTGGCAATGTTTAAGCTTGCAGCTCTGCTGAATCCTCGCGAGCTTGGCACGCTTTGAGCTTGCTGCTCTGCTGAATCCTCGCGAGCTTGGCAAACCTTGAGCTTGAATTGAAATTGGAAGCGCCGGGCTCACACGATGGGGAGCCCGGAAGGTGGGATTTAGGCGACGGACTTGGAGCAGAGTTCGTAGAGGTTCGGGGAGAGCTGCTTTGCGAGCAACCCTTCGATGGCCTTGTGCATGAGCTCGCGGCGGACAGGTTCAAAGCGGCGCCATGCGTTCAACGGCTCGAAGATTTGAGCAGCCATGAGCGGGTTCTTCTTGTCCAAGATTTCCATCATCTCGACCAAGAAGTCGTAGCCCGCGCCCGATTCGTCGTGGAAGGCGCTCGGATTGAGTCGCGTAAACGTGCGAACCAGCGAGCGGACCTTGTTCGGGTTGTTGATGTCGAACAACGGATGCTTGACCAGAGCTTTGATGTTGTCGAGCGCGCCTTCG
>JAZUEA010000085.1:0-5071 GCA_045639945.1 Myxococcota bacterium | reverse complement strand
GATAACATTTTCCGTTTCACGCAGGCTGGTTCTGAGGTGTCCGCGTTGCTTGGTCGTATTCCGAGCGCCGTGGGTTACCAACCGACGTTGGCCACCGAAATGGGTGAACTCGAAGAGCGCATCACGTCGACCAGCTCTGGTTCAATCACCAGCGTGCAGGCGGTTTACGTGCCGGCAGACGACTTGAGCGACCCTGCGCCGGCGACCACGTTCGCGCACTTGGACGCAACCACGGTTTTGAGCCGTCGTATTGTGGAAATGGGTATTTATCCCGCCGTCGATCCGTTGGCGTCGACCAGCCGTTTGCTCGATCCGGCCGTTGTGGGCGAAGAGCACTACCAAGTGGCGCGTAGCGTTCAAGAAATCTTGCAGCGCTACAAGGAACTCCAGGATATCATTAAGATTCTTGGTATTGACGAGTTGTCTGACAAGGACCGCCTGATTGTGGATCGAGCGCGTAAGGTCGAGAAATTCCTGTCTCAGCCTTTCCACGTCGCGGAAACCTTCACCGGCATCAAGGGTCGCTACGTGCCGCTGTCAGAGACGATTGCCGGCTTTAAGGCGATCATCAATGGCGAGCTGGACCACGTTTCCGAGCAGTCTTTCTATATGAAGGGTAACTTGGACGACGTGCTCGCAGCGGACAAGGAATCGCGATGATCCTGGAAGTTGTCACGCCAGAAGGGCTTGCGCTCAAGCTTGAAGCAGTGTCTGGAATCGTGCTGCCCGCAGTTGCTGGTGAATTGGGCGTGCTGCCGGGTCATCGCAACGGCGTTTTCACTTTGAACGCAGGTTCTGTCCGCGTGATGGCTGCCAGTGGAGACCAAGAGTTCGCTGTTGGCGTCGGATACGCGCAAATCTCCGGTGAGCTTGTTCGCGTGGCGGTGAACTCGGTTTCGCTTTAATTTCTGTTTAGTTGGCGTTTGAAAGGCTCTGATTTTTCAGGGCCTTTTTTATTTGGGGCAGGGAAGTGGTCAAAAAAAAGCGAAGCCCGTGAGCTTCGCTTTTGGTTGCGCATCAAAGTCCGCGCAGCATTTCCAGCAATTCAATCAAGCGCTGAAGCTCGTCCACACTGTGGAATTTGATTTCGAGCTTGCCTTTGCCTTGACGCTGAACCAAATGAACCGGCGCACCCAAAACAGCGCGAAGTTGATCCTCAACGGCCACATCGCCAGACGGACGCGGAGTTGGTTCTTTTTCGACGGTTTCCTTGGGCTCGTTGAGGGCTTTGACGTAGTCCTCGATTTGGCGAACGCTCCAGTGCTCTTTGACGCACTTGTCGGCCAAGGCTTCCTGCTCAGCGGGATCGTCGCTGCAGCCTAAGATGGCGCGCGCGTGTCCAGCCGTGAGTTCGCCATCCGCGATGAGCTGGCGAACGGATTCGGGCAAGTTCAGCAAACGAAGCGAGTTGGCGATGGCAGATCGACTCTTGCCCATGCGTTGAGCAAGTTCTTCCTGCTTGTAGCCGCGGTCTTGCATGAGCTTGGCGTACGCTTCAGCTTCTTCAATGGGACCCAAATCTTCGCGCTGGATGTTTTCAATGAGAGCGAGTTCGTAGGCCTCTGCTTCACTGAGTTTTCGAACAATAACGGGAACTTCGCTCAATCCCACGCGCTTGCAGGCGCGGTAACGACGCTCACCCGCGATGATGGCGTAATCATCGGAATTTTCGAGAGGACGAACGACGATGGGTTGAATGAGACCGTTTTGCTTGATCGACTCAGCGAGTTCCTGCAGACCTTCATCGCGAAAATCGACGCGGGGTTGCACCACGGTGCGGATGCGAATCAACGGTAAGGTCTGGGGCTTTACGTTCTTTTCTTCGTTCACGTGTTCCTCATTCGCGAAAAGTGCCGACAGACCACGACCTAAGGATTTTCGCGAGTTGTTCATATGCTATCCACGGGGTGCTGGGCGAGGATTGTCTGCGCGATAGCTCGATAAGCCTGCGCGCCCTTTGAAGATTTGTCGTAAGTGTGAATCGACTGGCCGTGTGACGGACTTTCAGACAAACGCACGTTGCGCGGAATGACTGTGTCGTACACTTTACCTTCGAAGTACTTGCGGGCTTCGCTGGCGACCTGGTGCGACAAGTTGTTACGCGCGTCGAACATGGTCAGCAAAATGCCTTCCATGGTGAGTTTGGGATTCAGTCGGCGCTGAATCAGCTGCAAAGTGCGGTGCAATTGTACGAGACCTTCAAGGGAGTAGTACTCGCACTGCAGCGGAATTAAAGTGGAATTAGCAGCCGTCATGGCGTTGATGGTCAACAAACCAAGTGACGGAGGACAGTCGATAACGATGAATTTCGCACTCAAGCTGGCGCGTTCCAAAGCGCCTTTGAGTCGGTATTCACGCTGCTCAGCATCGACCAACTCCACTTCGGCACCGAATAAATCAGGGCTCGATGTTAAAAGATGAAGCTTTTCGATGTTGGGGCACTGAACGACCAATTCGTCGACTTCGCCCAATCCGAGAAGCGCATGGTAAACGCCACGTTGCTGACGATGTGGGTCAATACCAAGGCCACTGGTGGCATTTGCCTGCGGATCTAGGTCGATGAGAAGCGTTTCAACGCCCTCAAGAGCTAAAGCGGCGGCGATATTTACAGAGGTGGTCGTTTTTCCGACGCCACCCTTTTGATTAGCGATGCAAATGGTATAGCTGCGCATGATTGCGTTGGTATCACATCAAGCGAGGAAGGTGTAGTTATTCTACTGTATTTCTGAAGGAATCTTTAGCGAAAGATTGCCGGAACCGTTCTTAGCTGTTAGGTTTCGCGCCTTGTTTTGTGGAGCGAAGCGCAATGCAAAGCGAAATTCATCAAATCGATCCCGTTTTAAATGAGTTGACCAAAGATCAATCTGAAGCATTTGATGTGTATTTCGCACTTCGCCAAAAGTGGAATGGTGTCCACAACTTAAGTGCAGAAGGCGATCAAGCGCTGGACGATGCGCGCGATGCGTGGGCGCTTGCAAAAGTGGTGAATCCGCTGTTGCCACTGGTGGATGTGGGTAGTGGAAATGGCATTCCCGGTTTATTGGTGGCGGCCATTCATCGTTCAGTGCCAGTTGTTTTGGTGGAACCGCGAGTTAAGCGCGTGGCGTTTTTGCGCGCGGCTGTTTCAGAATTGCAGCTTCGAAATGTCACGATCGAGCGTACGCGTTGGCCGATTTCTCTGTCGCGCGATGTGCAGGTGGTGAGTAGAGCGGTCGTTTCGCCTGTGGAGTGGCCCAAAGTAGCGCTTCAAGGTGGTGCACATGTGCAATCGATCTTGAGAATGCTGGCTTTACAGCGTCCGACTTTTGAAATTGCAGGCTTCAAACTGGCGCAGTCATTGGATTACAATGCCGTCGATTCGAGTTCGCGCCGGGTGGAACGCTGGTCTGATGTTTCACGTGAAACGGACACAAACCCCGCGTGAATGTTTCACGTGGAACTTAAAGGATGTGAACCTTGGCTTTATTGCGTAAAGAAGATCTCGTTCGAGACAGCAGCGTTTTGCCACAAACGACTAACTCGGAGATTGGCATGGGCGCGCTTTTAGGAAAAGGCAGTCGCTTTGAAGGCAAGCTGACCTTTGAAGGCACTGTTCAAATCGATGGCGAATTCGTGGGTGAAATCACCTCGATGGGCTCGTTGATTTTGGGTGAAAACGCGCAAGTCGACGGCAAAATCTGCATCGGTTCGGCAGTGTTATCCGGCTCGTTCCGCGGCACGTTGCAAACGCAGGGCACGCTCGAACTCAAGTCCAGTGCTCGCGTAACGGGCGATTTAATTGTGGCGAACTTGATCGTTGAAAAAGGTGCTTTCTTTGAAGGCACGGTGCGCATGACAGGCGGCGAACAGCTGCAGTAAGCTTGCTTGACACCTTTTAAGCAGCGAAAATCTCGCTGCTTTTTTTGTGCCCGATTTTGTTTCACGTGAAACTTTTTAGTCGGAAACGCCAGTTGCGACGCGCCAGCACAAATCGTGGATTTGGGGACGAAGAGCGCGAATGCCTGTGCTGTCGCGGCTGGGACAAACGCGGTTTGTGAGAAGTGTGACGACCCATTCGCGATCGGGGTCGATCCAAACCGACACGCCGGTGAACCCCAAATGTCCAAAGCTGTGAGGTCCAAAGAATCGGCCGGAGCTTGAGGCGCCGCTTGGTGTGTCCCATCCCAAAACGTGTGAGCCGCCGGGAGCGAGTGTGGAGCGATCGACGCTTTGGCGGAACAAATCGCTGTCCAATCCCAAGTTGTCCGCTCGGTTGTGGTAGGTGGCGATGCAGCGGCGCGCGTAGTCGTGCACGTTGTGAATGGTGCCAAAAAGTCCGGCGTGTCCGCAGATGCCGCCCATCACCCAAGCGTTGTCGTCGTGAACTTCGCCGCACATCGGGCGTTTGCGCCAAGGACAGTGTTCGGTTGTTGCGTATCCGCTGACGGTGTGAGTGGGCAACTCGCGGAAGTGCAGTGCGTTTTCGCCGTGACCGTTTAGTGTGGGCCAGATTTCGCGAAGTGGTTGTCCAGCCGCGATTTCGCAACAGTGCTCCAACAGCAAGTAGCCTAAATCGCTGTAGATTGTGCGGCTGCCTGGTTCGTAGGCGAGCGGTGTGTTCTGAATTTGGCGGAGAATTTCGCTTTTGGCGGCGAGTCGATCTTCGAGCGACCAAACAGTTGGAAATTGCCGAAAATACTCAACGTGTGCAGGCAAGCCGCTTGAGTGATTGAGCAAATGCGCCACGGTGAATCCGCGACCAGCCGGCGTATCGAACGAGAGTTTTCCTTCTTGAATGAGCTTGAGCGTCCACTGAGCGGTGCAAAGTGGTTTTGTGATCGAGGCGAGATCGAAAAAGGTTTCTTCTGAAATCTTTTGAGAATTAGCACTTGCATCGCAGCGGCCGGCTACAAAAACATTTGCGGGTTCGTCACCCAGCGAGTAGGCGAGTGCCAAGCCAGGCGCAACCGCGTCGACGCTGTCATTCAGCAGCTTTTGAATAGGATTCATGTCAGTCGAGAATGCGCATCACGCCGGCGGGAACGTTGAGTTCAACGTGAGCACCGATGAAGTCGGGGGCCAAGCGGGCTTA
>JAZUEA010000084.1:0-4528 GCA_045639945.1 Myxococcota bacterium | reverse complement strand
GGTTCGGCGAACAACAAGGCGATCGAAATCTACAACGCGGGCACCACGGCCGTTCCGTTGGATCGCATTGCGTTGAAGCTCTACGCAAACGCTTGTCCGAGCAATGGCGAGTGCGCGGTTCCGAACGCGACCGAAATCGTTCTTGAAAAAGAAGGCAAGACCGAACTCGGTGCGGGCGAAGTCTTTGTGATTTGCCATCAAGAGGCTGGCGAAAATGAAGCTGGCAAACCGTTGAAGAGCAAGTGCGATCAGCGTTCGTACAACTTGACCTACAACGGCAAAGACGGCGACGCCATTGAACTCACGATCTACGGCGCGGCGGTCGACACCTTTGGCACCAAGGGCACCACGGACGGCGACATTCAAGACAAGACGATGCGCCGTGATTGCGCGGTTACTCAAGGCAACATGACGTTCACCACTTCTGAGTGGCACGAAAGCCGCCAGGACGATTTCAGCACGATCGGCGGTCGCACCTGCGAAGGCGGCACCGAAATCGTCTACTGCAACGCCGACAACGAATGCATTGCGGCGGACGGCTGCCATCAGTCGTCCTGCTCCGAGGCGCACGTTTGCGTTGGAAGTGAAATCGCCGATTGCCAGCTTTGCTCGGCGGCGAGCGAATGCACCGCTTCGGACGCCTGTCACACGCCCAAGTGCTACAGCGGCGTTTGCGGCGAAGCACCCATCGCGGATTGCTGCGACACTTCGAACGAATCGCTTTCCTGCGGCGAAGGCAAAGTCTGCGTGACCGGCAGCGACACGACCGTTGGTCTTTGCAAAGACAAAGTGACTTGCACCGCCGAAAACGTTGATTCGCAGTGCCACGGTGCCGACGCCTGCCAGGTTGCGCAATGCGTGATCGCTGAAGGTGAAACGTCTGGTTACTGCGATTACGTCGACGCCGGCATCGAAAATTGCTGCGTGAGCGACGCGGCTTGCAGCGGTGACATGGCTTGCAACACGGTGTCGCACACCTGCGTGAGCGCTGCTGCTTCCACGCCGAGCAAGATGTTCTTTAGCGAGCTCTACTACGGCACTTTGCCGCACAACAATTTCGTGGAGCTCTACAACGCCGACGATCAAGCTGTGGATATGCACAACTGCAAGTTGGTGTATGGCAGCGGCAGCGAAGCGGCTTTGATCGGCTACGAAAAGAACTCGACCGCTGCGTTCCCGACTTACTTGGATGCCGGTGCGACGTTCACGATTTGCCAGCGTAACTCCGCGAGCAAGGATCCGACGCCTGATACGGGTGTGTTTGCTGGATGCGATGCCTACACCACGGCTGCCTTCATGACGAACTCGAATGCAATCAAGATCGTCTGCGATGGCGAAACGTTGGATTCCGTGGGCGGCACCGACTCGGCGGGTGTTGGTTTCATGCAGCGTTTGACCAACCCGATGCGTGGCCTCGATCGTCAGCGCATTTGCTCGGTCACTGAAGGCAACAAGGGCACGAACCCGGCGAATGTGGCGGAATGGCTCACAACGGTCGGCACCGAGACCACTCGAGAATTGGATACGGACGCGACGCGCGGTTCTTACGTTTGCCCCATCTCCGAGATCGCCGGCGGCACGGTTGTCGAGGTGACGGTTCCCGCTGAAAAGTGAGCGAATGAGCCTTTAACAGGTTCTGCGGTCACAACACGATTCCAACGAGAATCGCCGAATTCGGTGGTTCAAAAAGCCCGTTTTCCTTTGTGAAACGGGCTTTTTCTTTTGTGAAACGGGGGATGAGCTTGATTTTTCCAAACTGTATCGTAAAACTCAATGCGTTTTGGTCCCGATAAACGAAGATGGAGGTTTCATGATCTTTAATAAATTCAGTTGCTTAGCTGTTTTGGCTCTCAGCATGACCACGATGTGGGCGTGCGATGACGACGACGATTCCGCGCCTGCTGTCGACTCTGGTATTTCGGGCGAAGGCGGCCAAGGCGGCGGTGGTGAAGCCGGCCAAGGCGGCGAAGCAGGCCAGGGCGGTGAAGCAGGCCAGGGCGGCGAAGGTGGTGAAGGCGGTTTTGGTGGCGGAGCCGGTGACGGCGGCGAAGGTGGCGAAGGCGGTTTTGGTGGCGAAGGTGGTGGTGTCGAACCGGAGTGCACGCCGGATGATCTCAGCAAGTGCACTTTGGGAAACGT
This sequence comes from Myxococcota bacterium, assembly GCA_045639945.1. Taxonomy (GTDB): domain Bacteria; phylum Myxococcota_A; class Bradymonadia; order UBA7976; family UBA1532; genus UBA1238. The sequence continues at coordinate 2,389 of JAZUEA010000084.1, read as the reverse complement.
TTGTAATATCGCGAGTTGTTCGAACGAGGGCACCTGTCAGTACGAAACGGTGGATGGCTGCTGCCTTTCAGCTGATGAATGCCCAACAGTAGATACGCCGTGCGTGGAAGCTTTCTGCTCCGAGAACAACGTGTGTGCTCTTCGACAGATCGAAGCTTGCCTGCTTTCTTGCAACGATTCCTCTGAATGCATCGAATTCACTTGTAAAACCGCAACTTGCAACAACGGATCTTGTGACTACGCTCCGGTTGTGGGCTGCTGCGATCGTGCGGGAACGACTTTGTGCGATGATTCGCAGTACTGCGATTTGGCCGCGCGCGAAGACACGGGCGAGTGCAAGGCAAAAGTCGACGACATCGAGGGCTGCAACGCACACAGCGTTTGCGAAAACGTTACCGTTGAAAACGGCGTTTGTACTTACACTTGGAATGAAGGTTGCTGCTTGAACAACGACGATTGCAGCGATGGCAAATCCTGCGATCTCGATCCCGAAAGTCAGTTTGTTAACACTTGCCGCTTCCCCGAAGGCAAATGCTCTGCCGACGACGTTTCGTCCTGTCCGGCGGCTACCGGTTGTGATGATTATCCAGTCTGTAACGAAAACGGTGAATGTGCTGTCACAACCGTAACTTATGATGGATTCTGCACCGGCACAGTTTTGACGTACTGCTACTACGGACTGAAGGAAGTCGACTGCGCGACAGAAAACGCGGTCTGTGGTGAGAATCCCATTGGCGGCTTTGATTGCTTTAAGGAGGTTCCCGAGGGCTGGCTCTGCAATCCCAATCATTACGAGGACGGTAGCTACTGTGATTGTGGTTGCGGCATCCCCGATCCTGATTGCGAAGGCAACACGGCCGACTATTGTGCAGCCTGTGCCTGCACGGGCACGGTCGATGAGGAGACTGGATTCCCGAATCGTGACAGATGCGACTTGGATAACTCTGTTCAAGACAGCGACATTACACAGTGCGAACCCGGTGTCTGTGAAAACAAAGCAGACGGCGATTACTGTGCTGGCAACACGCCGATCACTTGCAAGGACGAAAAACTCGTTAGCGGCTACTACGGTCCGATTCCGTGCAGCGGTTCCACTGTTTGCACCGAAGAAACGCTGACCGAAGGCGGCGAAACCATTCAGGTTGCAAGCTGCAAGGCGCCCGCCGGCTGGATCTGCAGTCCTGATTACTATGGCGATGGCTATTGCGACTGTGGCTGCGGCATCGTCGATATCGACTGCAATGATGCAACGATCGAAAGTTGTGGTTACTGCTACTGCACTGGTGGAATCGATCAGAACACGGGTTATCCGGGATATGCTTCTTGCGGTTTCGGCAACAACGTAACCTCGACCGATAACTCGCAGTGCGAGCCGAATCCCTGCGAAGGCAAAGCGGACGACGATTACTGCATCGATAATTATCCGTTGACGTGCACCAATGGCTACATCTCAGAGCTCGGCTCTCAGTGCACGGCTCCCAATGTTTGCCAAATTTACACGATGATTTCCGACAGTGAATCGGTGAACGTTTCGAGTTGTGGCAACGACGTTTGCGAACCCAGCACCGTTTACACCTGCGACGGCACCGTGCTCTCCGGAACGAGCGTCACGACTTGCGAAGAAAACCACAAGATCGAGACGGAAACGACCAGCAACATCGATTGCGCCGCGAACACCGACGGCAAAGTTTTGTGCAGCCCGACTGAAGGTTGCATCACTCCTAAGTGCTTGAATGGTAAAGAAATTTACTGCGACGGCACCAAGCTTGTGTTGTGCGACAATCTGAGCGGTACCACAGAGGAAGAGGATTGCGCCGCCAATACCAACGGCAAAGTCGAGTGCTTCGAGGCTGCTTGCGCGTTCCAGGAAAAGCAGATTGATCACTGCCACTTCCAGTGGATCGAAGATACCGTTGTCTCGCCGGATGCTACGACGGTGAGCGCCTACATTCAGGTGAGCGCGGCGGGCATTACGTTGGGTGACAGGCTCTTGAACGGCGAAGACCGCGTGAAGCTCAAGTTGAGCTACACAAAGGGTGACAGCACGGAGAGCGTTCGCTTCACAGAGGATAAGTTCACCTACGGCGTTACGACTCACCACGAACAACCGTGGGGCGATGACAAGGGCATGAGCGAGATTTGGACGCTGGTTGAGCTGCCTTCCGAGGTTGGCACTTACAAGCTGTCTGCTACGCTTTCTCTTGATGGTGGCCGTAGTTACATGGACTGCGAGGCGGCTCACTCAATCGAAGGTGAAGAGCGCCGCGACACCGTTCGGGTTGAGTACCCGGCTCTGAAGTGAGTCTGTGCGCCTAACCGCGCCTGATTGAAAGCCGTGAGCTTGAATGAGCTTGCGGCTTTTTTATTTTGTGCAGTGCGCCGTCGAAAG
>JAZUEA010000083.1:0-1546 GCA_045639945.1 Myxococcota bacterium | reverse complement strand
TGCAGTCACCGTGGCGTCATCGTATTTCATTGAGCACAAGCAATCATTGCCAGAAACGCCACAGCTTGCATGATAATCGGAGCTACCAGCAAAAAGCTGCGCAACCTGCCCGCAAGAAATCGGCTGACCTGCCATTTGCGTAACACAATCCGTATCGACATTCATCTGCATCGCATTGGAAGACTTCACTGTATATGTCATTGTGTTGTCATTTTTAATGACAAAAGAACCGCTCATTGTTGCAGCAGTTCCGTTCAAAGACATACAGCTCATCGAGACATCAATGTCGCCATCTTGGCAGCCGTTCACGAGAGTCCAAGAGCCAATCGGGTCACCACCACAAGCCGAGAAGTTTTCCAACTCGTCTTGGCAAACTTGAACATCCACGCCATTGATCGTGTTCTGACCAGGAACGAGCACCACACCAGCATCTGCACTCGAATCATCGTCGTCGTCACACGCAGAAAGGCAAAAAACACTCAAGATCGCAAAAACAAAGAACTTTTTCATAAATTCAACTCCAAACAAGAACGTAATCCAAGGTTAGCACAAAATCTCAGATGCAAACCAGTTTTTTAGTTTTGAAACAAATAATAGTTATTTTGAAGAGAGATTGCACAACGAACGCTCAACCGAAGAGAGCGCCTGAATGACGTCACCTGCCATCAAGGAATTGGCTGTTGAAACCGCCGCGCAATGATCGCCTGCGAGTGCATGCCAAAGCGTGCCAACTCGCGCTGCCGTTTCGGGTTCCAAACCGCGAGCCAAAAGCGCGCCCAAAATGCCGGCTAACACATCACCCATGCCAGCGGTGGCCATTCCCGCATTTCCGTAGGGACAAATCGCCAAACCGCTTGAGCCATAAATCAGCGTGTGAGCGCCTTTGAGCACAATTTGCGCACCGGTCGCTTCGTAAAGTCGACGCGCGGCTTCTACTCGATTCTTTTGTATTTCCGCGGGAGTACAGCCAAGCAAGTGCGCGGCTTCACCTGGATGCGGCGTTAAAATACGCGGACCGCCCTCACCTAAACGCGACAACGCAAAATCACGCGCATTGCCTTTGAGGTCTTTCAAATCGAGTCCGGAAAGCGCGGAGGCGTCCAAAACTGCTGGCTTCGAAATCTGCGGCAACGCCTCAAATAGAAGTTGTGCGTATTTGTGTTCCAATCCCGGACCAGCAACCAACACATCGCGCGCACAAACATGTTCGATGAGCGACTCAACCGTGAGTTCGTCCGAAAGCAAACCTTCAGACATCGATTCGCGCAACGAACTCTGAAAATACGAAAAACCTTCGACAGTTGTGGCAATTGTGCACAAGCCCGCGCCCGCTCGAAGCGCTGCTTCCGCCGCCATTCGAATCGATCCCTGACGACCGAGCGAACCGCCTAAAACGTAGACGTGGCCAAAATTCCCTTTGTGCGCATTCTGATTTCGCGGCGCAAAAGCCGGCAACGCATCAGACGGCACCAAAATCTGGCGAATCTCAGACTTACCCGAAGAATCGGATTCTAAAAGCAAACTGGGCGGTAGACCCAAATCGACC
>JAZUEA010000082.1:0-2165 GCA_045639945.1 Myxococcota bacterium | reverse complement strand
AAGACCGCTTGGCCTCCGACTTGTTTGAAGCCGTGGCCGCGCGTGCCGCTGGGATCGAACGGCGCGGTGTGCGTGATAACGGCGATGGAACGAATGTCTGGCTCGTCCCACCACAACGCTTCACGTTTCAGCCATTTTTCAAGCGAGTCGTGTGTATTTTCATCGAGCGTGGCGTCGGCGGAATCGAGCACAATAACGCGTAACGTCCCGTAATCAAAGGCAAAAGTGCTAGCTCCGAACGTCTTGATGAGAGCATCGGAGTTGCGCGCGTTTAAGTCGCTGTCGCCCAACGTTGCGAACCACGGTGTGGGCAGTCGATCCAATTCTTCGGTGAGTTTGGTCAGTGGCCATCCGCCGGAGCTGCTGTAGAGATCGCCACTGATGACCGTGAACGCGATATCGCCTTCATTGTTGATGCTGTCGATGATTTGGCGAAGTGCGGCCTTGTTGCTCTTGGTATTTCCGAACGTTGCGAACGCGAAATCACCTTCTGAAATCGGGAGTTGGTGACGTTGGCGAACCACGAGTGCTGCTTCATCGATGCTGCCTTGGCCTGTCGACATGAGTCGCGCGCAAGCACCTTGTGGATCCGCCGGCGCTTCTTCCAAGAGTTGCGTGGTTTCCGCCGTGAGACTGCCTCGATCGCTGGTCACGGTAAACGCGAGATCGCTGTTTACATATGTGGTTTCAAACGGAATTTCCGCAGAAAGTGGCGTCCAGTCCTTGGCGTATGCGTCGCCTTGAATCGTGAGGCCGCCTGCCAAAACTTGATGCGCAGCAAGGGCTTCCGGCGTTTGGTTGTCCAAGAAAAGGCGGTGCGTTGCAGTGGCTCGCGTTTCTGCCGGAATGTTGCTGATGGCAAAATTAATAGCGCGCGGTGCGCAGCCGGTGTCGGCCGTTTCAATGCGCAAATCAAACGATTGCGCGCGCAAATGCACTGTGAGCGGATTGCTTTTTTTGTCGATGCGCTGAATCGACGCGCCTTGAACCGAAACTTTAAGCGTGGAATCGATTTTAGCGGAATGCACCGATTGATTTTCGTTTTCGCGATCCGTTGTGATTCGAGAACACGCAGCAGAGAGAACTGCTAATAAAATCAACGGAGTACGAAGATTCATAAGGCGTACCCCAATCCCAGCCAAAGTACCCAGCCGTCGCCGCCTGTGAAATCGAGTTCGATGTCCAAGTTTTCGGAATAGCGGTGCACGATGCCTGCTTCAAAAAGTCCGGTGTCGGTTGAAAACGGTGCTACGTCGTGTGTGGGATCTTGCACAAAAAGCAGATCGAGCATGGTGTGCCGCGCAAAGTTGAATTCGAAGCCTGCTTTCAGCACAAGAAACGAATCGCTGTACGCCGGTTTGCTAAAGAAATCGGGCGTTTCGTTTTCGGTCTCGCTGAATTGGAATTTGGTAAGACCGTACCCCAAGTGCGTCACAACATAAAATCCGCGCATACTTTTGATGTATGTGCCCACGTCGCGCTTGAAGCTCATGTAGAGTTCGCCGTTCATCGAAGCCAAGCCGTACGACGGAGTGCCCACGCGCAAGAATCGAGCGCCGATGGCGAGCGCGTTTTGGGGGCGCTCTTTGTTTCGATAAATGTAGCCGCCCAAGTCGAGCTGCAGGCGATGCGCGTAAGTGCTGGCTTCTAGATCGACGCTCGGACGCAAGTAAAATCGCGGAAAGTTGAGGTCGAGTCGCGCGACGATGTGGTGACGGAACGGATTCAGCGGATCGCTCGTGTAGCGGTAAGCGAGGCCAAAACGCTTGTCATTGAGTGAGCGTTCTTCAACGGAAAACGATTGTGCGCCGCGATATGAACCCACGATGTCGGCAACCCACGAACCCACGTTGAGCAGCATGCCGGTTGCCATGAGCGTTCGGCTGGCGGCTGCTGTTTCGCCACTGTTGTTGGTCGACTTTTCTAAAAAGTAGCCGCCAAGTGTGAGGGCAAGACCGCCGATTTCGTGGAAGAACAAGCGCCAGGCGGCATCTTTGTCGTTTGAGACGTAGTGGCCGGTGCCGTGCAAAATGATGCCGGGCACGATCGCAAGCGTGGTTGCCAAAAACGATCCCGCCGGCTGATCCTCAGGGCGCTCTTGAAAGCCTGCACCGAGCGCGTAGCCTAAGCTTTCTGCGCCTGACACTTCGTCCGAGTGGTGTGGT
>JAZUEA010000081.1:0-2359 GCA_045639945.1 Myxococcota bacterium | reverse complement strand
GCGCAAGCATCGATAATTGCTCGATCTTTGCCTTCTGAAATATTGGGGACGCACTCAACAACAGCATTCGGATTGATCATGTTTTAATTCTCGGCTTTGTTGGTTGTGTGGGCGTCGAGCCAGGCGATGAGGTCGGAAATCGGGCGGTCGCGCTCAATTTCGTTATAGATTTCGTGGAAGAAGCCTTCGTACTCGCGAACTTTTTTATCTTCGCTGGCACACTTCGAGAAAATGTTGCGCGATTTGGGCGTAGACGCGATGCGGTCATCGCCGGCGAGTTGCAGCAAAATCGGCAATTTCACATCCGCCGCGCGTTCAGAGGCTTCTTGCTGAGCGCGAATGGTTTCGGTGAACCAACGAGCTGTGGCGACGCGGTGAACCAGCGGATCGTGACCATATTGATCCTGAATTTTCGGATCGTGGCTGACCAGTTTAGGAGCAAGCTGATTGGACAGTTTGAGCGAAGGCAGGAAGCTGCTCAATTTGCGCCCCATGTAGGCTTTCCAGGCTGGCACTTCGAGCGAAAATCCAAAAAATGGAGAACTCATGACCAAGCCGCTGAAGCCTTCGGCATTGCGAGCCATGGCGTGAAGCGCGATAAGGCCCCCATTGCTGTGCGATAAAACGAATCGCGGAGCGCTGGTGCGTGAAAAAACAAAATTGCGTAACGTTTCAAAATCACGAAGATAATCGTTGAAGACAAAGACGTGACCGCGTGGACCATCGGAGCGACCGTGACCGCGTAAATCAATGCGGTAGCAGCTGTATCCGGCGGTGCAAAGGCGAGCGACTAAGTCGTCGTAGCGACCAAAGTGCTCTGCAAATCCGTGCACGATGCAAAGAGCAGCTTTGGGATTTTCAACTTCGTCGTAAGCCGCAATAAGAGTCAGTCCGTCCTCTGTTTTGAGTGGAATCGTTTGGGTCGTCACGGGTCTATCCTGGACAATACGTCCAAAAAAAGCCTTAAAACGTGCAAGTCTTATGAAGGAGTAGTTCCGGTGTCAATGCGCATTTTGCTTTGTCTGTTTTGTCTGTTTTTTTCGTTGCCCGTCTTTGGTTATGACGTTTTCGTGAACGGCACCAAAGTCAACGGATTACGCAACCAGAACTTCCAGCGCGTGGAGTCCGTTTCGTTTGACGCGGCAGGAAATGTCCGCATCAACGCGCCGGCCTATTCGATCGAAGTTGAAGCACCGCCAGTTGCGAAGCAGGGCGCAAATGATGCAATGGTCGGTGTTTCTCGTTTTTGGATCGTTGCCAAAGTTTACCAGCGCAACGCCTATCGTGTTCGCTTAACGGTGAACGGCCAGGACGCTGGCGATTTGATGCCTACCGATGGCGACAGCGCACGCGACATTACGCACTTGGTCGTGAGCGGTCAAAACGTGGTGCAAGCAACCTTTTTGCCTGTTGGTCAGGGCGGCATGGGCAATGGCACCGCGATTGAATTCGCCATTGGTATCGGCAAAAAAACGGAGCGCGGCGATGTTGTCATCGAAACGCTGCACGGCAACATGTACCAACGCGCCGGCAAGAATATGCCTGAAGCGCAGACCGTTCGCTTCGAAGCTGATTAATTCCTAAAAATCCCGCTTAAAAATCCTTCCTCTCTAACTTCCCGAATTTATAAAGAAAACTCAAAAGCTCGAATCTCAAAATAAAAGCACAGTTTTTTGCGCTTTTTTGAAAGAACAAGTGTAACTACTTGAATCAATTGATGAATCTCGAGAATCGTGAGAAGAAAACGGCGGGCATAAAAAAACGGCCCCCGAAGGAGCCGTCTTTTTGACTTAGCTAAAAACTAAATCAGTGAGCCAAGGACTTGCGGCCCTGGTAGATGGCGGAGTTGCCGAGCTGCTCTTCGATGCGCATCAACTGGTTGTACTTGGCGATGCGGTCGCTGCGGCTAGCGGAACCGGTCTTGATCTGGCCAGCGTCGACGGCGACGGCGATGTCGGCGATGGTGGTGTCTTCAGTTTCGCCGGAGCGGTGGCTGATGACGCAGGTGTAACCGTTGCGCTGAGCGAGCTTGATGCAGTCCAAGGTCTCGGTCAAGGAACCAATCTGGTTGACTTTGATGAGGATGGAGTTGGCGACGCCTTCCTTGATGCCGCGCTCAAGACGCTTGATGTTGGTGACGAACAGGTCGTCGCCGACGAGCTGGATCTTGGAGCCCAAGCGATCGGTGAGGAGCTTCCAGCCTTCCCAGTCGTTTTCGTCGCAACCATCTTCGATGGAGACGATCGGGTAACGGCTGCAGAGGTCAGCCCAGTACTCAACGAGTTCGGCGGAGGTGAGGGACTTGTTGTCACCCTTCAACTCGTACTTGCCGTTCTCGTAGAATTCGCTGGAAGTCGGA
>JAZUEA010000080.1:0-17497 GCA_045639945.1 Myxococcota bacterium | reverse complement strand
GTTTGGAGTTTCCTGTTGTTTTCGTGGTTGGTCTCGAAGAAGGCATTTTTCCAAGTAATCGCTCACTGGCGGCAGGCGATGTAGAAGAAGAGCGTCGTCTTTGTTACGTGGCCATGACGCGTGCGCGCGAGCGGCTGTTTTTGTCGTGGGCGCGTTGGCGGCAGACCTACGGCGAAGGTCGAACATCTCGTCCTAGTCGATTTTTGGATGAGTTGCCGAGCGAAGTGCGCGTGTCTGGCATTTCAGAATCGCGTTCTCGAACAATTTCACGACCAAGCATTGAGAATTTCGCACCATTTGCTGTTCGCAAACGAACTGCTGAAAATTCTTTAAAATCCGCTGGTTCTGCAACTCCATGGACAGATGCGATGTATGTAGATCCGGTCTATGAAGAAACAAGCCAAATTCGTAAAAAACACAGAGATTCTCGCTACATCGAAACAACATGCATCGACACGCAATACTCAGATCCTGTTTACAGTGAGGTTGGGTGCGGAGCGGTGCGCACTGTTGCAGAGGGTGAATGGTCTGCGGGCGATCATGTGTTGCACGGACGCTATGGCGAAGGTGTGATTGAAGAAATTCGCGGTGGCTTTGGAGCTGCGGCGCGTGTTGTGGTTCGTTTCAGCGATGGCGAACAAAAAACAATTCTGAAACAATTTTTGTCGCGGCTTGACGATGAATAGCGCGACTTTAAAAGATTTTTAAGATTTTTCTAAAAATCGAAAAGGATTGTCAGCAGGAAATTTGAGCTCAGAGTCTAGCGATCTGTGGTTTCCTGTGGCATTAGGCCATCATGCATGTAAGTTGTCGATATTGCGCTGCAACAAATGAGGTCCAGCTCCCTGCGTTTGGAAGCACGACGGTAGTGTGCTTTTCGTGCGGTCGGCCGTTTGTGGTGGACGTCGGTGACTTGCAACCGTCTGCACCTGGGCGTGCAACGTTAAATGTGATGCCAGCCGACAATGACAATCCGTTTCTGGCTTCGAGCCATTCTGGATTGTTCGACTCGCGCGCCAACATTGCAGCTACGCCGTATCCTGCAGCGCCTACGCCATATCCCGCAGCGCCTACGCCAGAGCGTTTTGATACAGCTTCTCATGCTGGATTTTTTGCGCCTTCGGCAGATCGGACTTCAGGTAATTTTCCTGCTGCAGATGGTCGTTCGGGTGTGCGTCCCATGGCTGCTGCTACACGTTCGGGGTATTACGCAGCAGCAACCAGAACGCAGGCTTCTGGTAGTTTCCGCTTTGCTTTCGATGACTTACCGCCGAATGAGTCGGATGAAGCTTTTTACGACAACGGCCCGTCGACACGAATTATTGCGCCGCCAGCCTCTCTTTTGCAGCAGCCTATAGGTTGGCGTTTGCGCAATGAAAAAGGTGTTGTTTATTCACTGCCCAATTTGGATGCAGTCGTGGCCATGCTCAAAGGGCGTTCAGGTCACGAAAGCGTTGAAATCTCAAAAGAAGGCGGTCCGTTTGTTGAAGCGATCGCGTTTCCTGAGTTGCGCGAACGCTTAGCGGAACTTCAAGCGCCCGTTGTTGCGCCTTCGCAAGCACCACTTGTGTTGGAACGGGAGCATATTAGCCCCAAACGCTCGGTAACGCCTAAATCGCACACTTCGGCATCTCAGTCTCTTTTAACGCCGGCTGAAGAAGCTTCTCAGCCCATGGGATTGGGAGGTGTGCTTTTGGCTTTAGGTGTGACCGTTTTTGTGGTGATTGCTTCTTTGGCTGCCGCATGGACGTCCGGCTTAGCGATTTCGCCGCTCAAAACGGAAGCCGTTGAGGTTGTGCAAAGCGTAGGCGAGATTTCGCCCGAACTTAAAGCTGCTATTGGAATGTATCAGGCGGGTCATTACACCGCAGCGACGGAGCGCTTAGAATCGATCAGCGCTTCATCAAACGAGCCTCAAGCCCTGCATTATCTTGCTCTTGCTCTCTATAAGGGAAATCGGGCTCAAGAAGCGCGTGAAGTGTTGGCGCGTTATCGTCAGCAGATCAGAGGTCGAAAGAATGGACGTTAGGTGCGAAAACTGCGGCACAGAATACGAATTTGACGATGCAAAGCTGACGGAAGCAGGCATTACCGTCAAGTGTACGCAGTGTGGTTACCTCTTCCGGGTTTCCAAGCGCAGTGCGGCAAATGAGTTGGTTCCGTCGCCGAATTATGCGCGCCCTGGTGCTGCGCAATGGCGAATTCGTACGCGCTCCAACGAAATCTACGAATTCCAAGAGCTTTCCACCCTTCAAGAATGGATCTTGCAGGGCAAGGTTTCTCGCCAGGACGAACTGTCGCGGTCCGGTGAAAACTGGAAAACGCTGGGCTCGATTTCTGAACTTGCAGGTTTGTTCCGTTCTGCGGCTGAATCGACGCAAGGCTCGTTGTCGCGCCCTGTCATGACATCTGCTTATGGCGATGCACCGTTTAGTGCAGCTCCGCCGCCGCCACCGCCCAATCAAGGTGTACCGGTTGTGCCTACGCCGCCGTTCCAGGCGAGCATGAGCATGACAGATTTGCCTGCGCAATCGGTTGCTTATTCGGCGCAGTCAGCCAATCTCGATTTTCCGGGCATGCAGCCGCCGAAACAAGGTGGTGGAGCTCGCAATTTCTTTTTGGGCATGTTGGTGTGCGCCATTTTGGCCGGTGGTGGATTTACGGCTTACACGCTGATGACGGGGCACGGCAAAGCAGTGCCGACGGTTACGCCGCCGCCGACGGACAGTCGCTTTGATGCCAAAATCGCTGCAGCTGAGGCGGATTGGTTGCGCGACACGATAGGCGGTTTCAAGAGCGCGCAAGCCGCTTATCGCGAGGCTCTTGATTTAACGATTGGTCGTAAGCCTGAGGAATTGGGCTTGGTTCAACTTGGCTTGGCGCGTTCTGCAATTTGTGAAGCTGAGTACGCGAAATTGGAAGGCCAAGCGAACGATCAAGCGTTGGCTGCTGCATCTGCCGCTTTGGGTGAAGCTCGCAAGTCGCTCGGTTCAAATCATGCGCAATTGTTGTTGATTGAAGCGGACTTGCACCGTGTAAAGGGCGATGTCGCAGCTTCTTCTAAGAGCTTGGACGCTGCCGAAGAAGCGGGGGCTATTGCGAAAGATGTTGCGCTGGTCCGAGCGGCCATCGACTTGCACTCTGCTTCACCGGATCTTCAGGCGTTGGCGACTCGGTTGAAGTCGCTTTCCATGGCAGCTCAAAAACGTCCGCGTGCACAATTCTTAATGGCATGGGCGCTCGATAAAGCTGGCAAACAAGCGGAAGCTCGTGAAATTACAAAGTCTTTGATTTCGCGTAATCCGGATCACGGTCCGGGAAACCGCTTGCTTGCGCGTTTGAGCGTTGAGCCTGCTGTCAAAGCGGATGTTGCCGCAAACACAAAGCCTGCTCAGGAAGCACAAGCGCCGGCTCAACCGCAGCAACCCGCAAAAGTGGCAGAAGCGAAGCCAGCAGCCGAAAAGCCTGCTGACAACAAACCGCGTGCACCCAAAGAATCAACAGCGGCTGACACTTCAGGCGGTTACGATTCGCTGTTAAGCCGTGGCTACTCGCTGATGAAATCTGGCAAGACCGATCAGGCGCGTGCCTTGTTTGAAGCGGCTGCGAGTAAAAAGCCGAGCAGCCCGGAGCCGCTCGCAAACTTGGGTTGGTGTGCGCTTGATGGCGGCAACAGCGCTCAGGCTGTTTCCTACTTCAAGAAAGCGCTCGATAAGAATCCGCGCTACGCCGATGCCATGTTCGGTTTAGGCGAATCTTTGGAGCGCTCAGGCAACAAGGCGGAAGCGGTCAAAGCATACAACGCCTACTTGCAAACGCACCCAAACGGCCAGCATGCTGCAATGGTCACGCGAAAGCTGGCTCGTCTCCAATGAGTGTCTCAATGAATGCGCCTGAAATGTTGAATGATGCAGGTCAGGTTACGCCAATGATTTGGCGTGATGGCGTGCTTTGGATTTTAGATCAGCGCCTGTTACCTGGCGAAGAACGCGTTCTTGAGTGCCACAAATGGGAAGAAGTTGCAGAAGCTATCGTGGGCCTTGCGGTTCGTGGTGCACCTGCAATTGGCATCGCGGCGGCCTATGCCATGGTGCTTGCGTCTGCTTCGGGCTGTGATCTCGAAGTTGCACGCCAAGGATTGGCGGCGACTCGTCCAACAGCGGTCAATTTGTTTTGGGCGCTCGATCGGATGGGGCGCTTAATTTCCGTTTTAAATTCACAAGATTACACGCAACAAGAGCGAACGTCGCACCTCTTGTATGAGGCGCATCGCATCGCTTTTGAAGACAAACAAATGTGCCAGCGCATCGGAACCCACGGGGCAACGCTTTTGCCGGAACGCGCCCGTGTGTTGACGCACTGCAATGCTGGAGCTCTTGCTACAGGTGGAAGTGGTACAGCGTTAGCGGTAATTCGGGCCGCGTGGCGCCAAGGCCGATTGTCTCAAGTTTACGCGGATGAAACGCGCCCGTTGCTCCAAGGTGCGCGCCTCACTGCGTGGGAACTTCATCGTGAGCACATTCCGGTTCGAGTGATTTGCGACAATATGGCCGCACATATGATGAGCCGGGGTATGGTTGATGCCGTGATTGTGGGTACAGACCGCGTTGCGGCGAATGGCGATATTGCGAATAAAATCGGAACGTTAGGCCTTTCAATCTTGTGCGCTCACTTTGGTTTACCTTTCTACGTCGCTGCACCTTCTTCGACCATCGACCTCGGCTGTCCGTCTGGAGCCGATATTCCGATTGAAGCGCGCAAGGCGGAGGAAGTGACGGTCATCGGCGCTCGTCGCATGGTGCCAGAGGGTGTTGAAGTCGAAAATCCGGCTTTTGATGTTACTCCGGCTCGACTTGTTACGGCGTTGATTACCGAAAATGGCATTATTTCTTCCCCCAACCAGGCTGCGTTAAAGGCGCATCTGGCTGGAGGTTTTCAACAAACTCCTTGACAACTTAAGGGCGCTGTCTTAGAAATTGCGCCCTCATAAGCCCGCAGTGGGCAAATTCATTCTGCAGGACACGTCATGTACGCGATTATTAGGACCGGCGGAAAACAGTACCGCGTTGCAGAGGGTGAAAACCTCCGCGTGGAAAGGCTCAACGTGGAGGCCGGCGCCTCCGTGAAATTGGACGAAGTCCTGCTCCTTGGGGGCGATGGCGACGCTCGTATTGGTAACCCGCTCGTCGCTGGTGCTTCGGTTGAGGCAAGTGTCATTCGTCAAGACGTTCGCGCGAAGAAGGTTCTCGTCTTCAAGAAGCGCAAGCGCACTGGCTACCACAAGTCTCAGGGTCACCGACAGAACTACACCGAACTTCGGATTACCAAGATCAACGCCTGATCCCTTCTTTGGGGGCAGCGGAGGAACATCATGGCTCACAAAAAAGGTCAAGGCAGCAGCCGTAACGGTCGCGATTCCAACGCTCAGTACCGTGGCATCAAGCTGTTCGATGGTCAGGTCGCCAAGGCTGGTAGCATTATCGTTCGCCAGTGCGGCACTCACATTCATCCCGGTGCGAACGTCGGCGTTGGCCGCGATTACACCCTCTTCGCGCTTGTTGATGGCACCGTGAAGTTCGAAAACTTCGGTGGTGATCGCAAGCGGGTCGCCGTCTATTAAGTTCATCGACGAAGCGCGAATTTACGTACGCTCGGGCTCTGGTGGCCCGGGCTGCGTAAGTTTTCGGCGTGAAAAGTACGTCGCCCGAGGCGGCCCCGATGGCGGGGATGGCGGTCGAGGGGGTGACGTCATCGTACGTGCAGACTCGAATCTCGCGACGTTGCTCGATTTCCGTTATCGGCGTCGACACATTGCGCAGAACGGCCAACCTGGCGGAGCAAAAGATTGCTACGGTGCAGATGGCGAAAGTCTGTTGATCAAATTGCCGGTTGGCACTGAGATCTACGATGACCAGACGGGCGAGTTAATTGTCGATCTCCGGACTCCCGGCCAAGAATTCTGTCTTGCAAAAGGTGGAATTGGAGGCCTGGGTAACACCCACTTCGCGACGCCTGCGCGGCGAAGTCCGGATTATGCGCAGCCCGGTCGACCTGGTCAGGAATTTGACGTCCACTTGGTGTTGAAGCTCCTGGCCGATGTCGGCTTAGTCGGTTTCCCAAATGCGGGTAAGTCGACGTTCGTCAGTCGCGTGAGTCGTGCGCGTCCGAAGATCGCCGATTATCCGTTTACGACGCTTGAGCCCAACCTCGGAGTTGTCCGAGTGGACGACGAGCGGAGTTACGTGATTGCAGATATGCCGGGCCTTATCGAAGGTGCGGCAGATGGTGCAGGCCTCGGGCATCAATTCCTTCGTCACATTGAACGAACGTCGCTTTTCGTTTTCTTGGTGACGCAGGATCTCGCCCCTGATCGCTCCCCGTTGGGCGATTTGCGCGCTTTGCGCCACGAGCTTGGCTGCTACGAAGAATCGCTGTTGGATCGTCCCTACATCGTGGTGTTGTCGCAAGCCGATCGCCCCGAAGTACTCGAACAAGAAGCGGAACTTCGTGAAGCTCTTGAAGGTGAAGCACCGCTTTTTGTGATGTCCGCCGTAACTGGCGCTGGCGTCGACGACGTACTTCATGCGATTTCGCAGCGTCTTCTTGAAGCGGGCCGCTGGGGTGAGCAGCAACCCTGGTAGCTTCTTTTCAAGAATCTCGCTTCGGTGCGCACTTCCTTTGGACGTGTTCTCGCGCTAGAGTACGCGGCCGATCGGAGGGCTCGATGCGCAGATTCTTATTCCTTTGTTTCATCACATTGGCTTCTTTTGCTCTTGCAGAGCCGATCGCGTCTCCTACGTCTTCTGATTCTCCAGAGGCCGCACCTGCCTCACAAAACGAAGATTCTTCAGTAAAATCCGAGCAATCTCCGAAAGCAAAATCACAGAGTGAAGTTGCTGCTGCTGCGGCCGCCGAAGATGCTGGTTACATGGAGCGCATTTCGCAGCTTTCGGCACAAATTGATGCGCTGAAAGAGAAATCGTTTCGAGCCAAAGCGCGCATTGCTTATTTGCAAAGCACTGTTTTAACAGCGGATTTGGCCGGCGCTTATGTTCGCGTAATGCACGTAGATGACATGGGTCCAAGCTTCAAGCTTGAAAGCGTGACACACACGATCACCAAAATGGATCCATGGACGCTGGATGATCAAAGCGGGCGCCTGAGCAAAGAAGAAGAAATTCCTACAATTGTTGGGCACTTGCTGCCTGGCGATTACACGCTGTCGGTGCTTTTGGTTTACCGTGGCAGCGGTTATGGCGTTTTTTCTTACCTTAAAAATTACGTTTTCAACGTGGTTGGCTCTTACGACTTCCGCGTTGAAGATGGTCGCAACATCGAAATTCGCGCCGTTGGTTTTGACCAAGGTGGCATGCTCACCGAGTTAAAAGATCGTCCGCGTGTGCGTTTTGAGGTTCGCTACTTGTCCGCAGATAGTTTCGAATCCTCAAAGGAGAACAAGTGAAACCCAATGGGCTTTGCCTTTGGGCTTTCATTTTAGGGGGCCAAGGCATTGGTGTATGCGCGCCTCCTGTGCCTGAGGAATCCGCAGAATCCCAAATAATTTCCGAGATTTCATCGATTGAGCGGTTGGCGCAAGACATCGAAGCGGACAATTTGGGGCCGGCGATTTTTGCAGAAAATCACGTGTGGCCAGTGCGTCATGCCGAGGCGCAAATCGCCTTTCTGCGCAAGGATTACAACCAAGCCGCCGTAATTTTGTTGGGTGCACTCGAAGAGCCCAACTCTGAGTCTTTGGTTGGCTATGTGGATGCGGTCAACGAGCTTGCGGAGTCGCTTTACCAAATTCGCAATCTCAACGGTGCGCGAAAATATTTCGATATTGTCTATGAACGCGGCGATTCGGCACAACGCGCAAACGCACTGAAGCGCACTCTTGAAATTGCTACGCGGCTTGGCAACGATGCGGAAATGAAAGCGCTTTTGGACCGCATCGGTGGTGCGACAGCAAACTTGGAGTTGGATTACGCTGTTCGCTACGGACTCGGAAAATTCTATTACCGCAAGGAGAGTTATAACGAAGCGGCAATGGAATTTGGTCGAGTGCCAAAGGATGATCCGCTCTATCCGCAAGCGCGTTACTTTTTGGGCGTCATCGATTTGCACGAAGGCCGTATTGAGGCTGCGTTAAATGCGTTTACGCAGTGCCACAAGGATGTTGAGGCGATGCAGCAACCGTCGAAAGATGCGATTGCTGTAAGTGAATTGGCTCTGTTGGCCGAGGCAAGACTTCAATACGAAGCCAAAAATTACACAGAAGCAACGCTGGCATATTCGAAAATCCCTTATGATTCTCCGCAGTTTGAACCAATCGAGCAGGAAGTTGTTTGGTTGGCGATGCGCGAGGGGAATACAAGCTTGGCGTTGGCGCGACTCGACATCTATTTAAATAGTGCGCCTGCAATGCAGCTTTCGCCGGAAATGCGTCTGATGCGCGGCATGTTGCTGATGGAGCGTGGCGCTTTGGATTTGGCGGAATCGTATTTTTCAACGTTGGCGGCGGAGTTTGATCAGCACCTCATTAAGTTGCAAAGCGCTTACAAAACAGAATTCGCCGAGCGTAAAGCTTACGAAAAATCGCCTGAATCCTGGCGTTTACCGCGTCGACCGCATGAAGTTTTGCCGTTTATCCGTCCTTACGGCCCAGAGCTCGAAATTATGGCGCTGTCGGATGAGCTCGCGAATGTTCAGCACGATTTAACAGAATCGAGTCGAGTGCTGCGTCGCTTGGAGCGCATTTTACAGTTGCCGAGTCGCGTGAAGTTCTTTCCTGAACTCTACGATGGTTGGCTGAAAGTCCTTGAAATTCGGGGACGTGCGCTACTCGCTCGCTCTGCGCTGTATGAATCTGCGTACGAAACTGAAGCGGCAGCGCGCGCCTCAAAAGAGCGTGCGAATGTTTTGGCGCTAGAGTCTCAATTTCGTCAGTTGCCGCTGTCGGCCACTGCTGCTCGTGTTCGCGAAAAGCGTTTGGGATTGAACCTGTCTGGCCTTGAAGATCGCTTGTTCGAGATTGAAGTGCTTCTGCAAAGCTTGTTGTCGCAAGAAAGTGTGCTGCGATTGCGAGTGCGTGCATTGAATAACCCTGCAAATCTCGCAGAGATTGATAAAAACAATGCAGAACTCGCGGATTTAATTGCAGAATTAGATCGCCTTCAAAGTGATGTGGATGAGCAGCATTTGCGATTCGGTGAGCGTGATTCAGTGGCACAATCCGATGAAGCACTGCGGACGAAATACGCCAAAGCTTTAGAGGTAGAGCAAAAATCCCTTATCAAATCAGGAAATGCACCGAATAAAGAGTTGGTTGCACGCATTGAGCGATTGGAAAAGCGCGCAGGAGATTTGGCTGAAGAACTTGCGCATTTGGGCACGGCTCGTATGCTGCGCACGGCCAAAGAAGTTGCTCGAGAACGCGCGAGCTTAGATGCTCAACTTGCGGAATTTAAAGCGTATCGCGAACAAATTCGGGCGATTGAGCAGGAAATCGCGAAAACGAGTTATGAACGTGCGATTACGGAATTGAGCCACTACTCTCGTCAGGCGCGCTACGGCGTTTTGAATGTGGCTTGGCGTCGCAAAGAATTGCTGCAAGGTTCAGAGCGGCGGGTTGCTCCGATTTCTGATCCGGACGCGCTTTGGTTTTCAGGGAAGCAATGATGCGTGCGGGTCGGCGATTTTTGATTCGCGCGTCGGCGTTTTGTGCCGCAATTTTGTGCACTTGCGCACTTTCTCGGGCGGAAGACTCTGATAAATCAGGGAAATTCCAAGCGACACCAGAAGAAACGCGCGCGGTTGCCAACGAAATGTTTGAAGTTGCGGACTTTTACCGCGCTCAATCTGAACTTTTCGAAAAAGATTCAAATCGCTGGGTTCATTTTTCATACCAGCGTTCGCAGCGCGAATTGGCGGCGTTGCAGCAGGAGCTTTTTGCCAAGCGTGAAGCGGAGCTTCGACTTCAGCGAGCGTCCACAATCAAGCTCTTTGAAGATTTTGTTCAACGTTACCCTGAAGATGGCGATTACACGCCGGAAGCGTTGTTCCGACTGGCTGATCTCTACTACGACCAAGCGGTGGATGAATATCAGTTGGCCGAAGAAAAGCGCATGAATTCTCAGGCTGACGAAAATGCGCCGTACAACGAAAACGCTTTAGAAACCGAAGACTTCACTCCTACTTTAAATGCTCTTAGTCGCTTAATCGAGCGCTGGCCCGAATTTCCGCAAATGGACGGCGTGCACTATTTGAGTGGTTTTTGTGAATTGCGCATGAACCACGAAAAAGAGGCACAAGAGCATTTTAAGCACCTTATCGCAGCTTTTCCTGAGAGCGTTTACGTTGCCGAATCGTGGATGCGTCTGGGAGATTTCTACTTCGACGATCACCGCATGAAAGAGGCGATTGATGCCTATCAACATGTGATTTCGTACGAAAACAGCAATCTTTACCCAAGCGCGCTCTACAAACTCGCATGGAGCTACTACCTCGACGATCAATATGTTGAGGCGATTGCTGGTTTTTACACACTCCTGGATTACGGTGAGGAAAACGGTCCGGAGAGCATTGCCGTTGTCCGCGAAGAAGCGGTTCAGTACTTGGCAATTGCGGTTCAGGAAGATGACTGGAATGGCGACGGTTTGCCAGACGCCGAAGCCGGTTTGGGTCGTGTAAAAAAGTATATTTCTGGTGAAAAGCCTTACGAAGTCGACGTTCTCAAGCAGCTGGTCGACATCTATTACAAGAGCGGCAAGTACGAATCCACGATTGAAACCGTTGAGTTTTTGCGCGGCAAGTATCCGAACGACTCCAGAAATCCGGAATTCCACCAGCGAAAATTCGATGCTTTAACGCGACTTCAGCGCTACGACGAGGTCATTGCTGAGCGCGAACACTTGGACGATTTCTACGGTCCTAACACTGCGTGGTTTCAAGAAAACAAAAAAGACGAAGAGCTGATCGCGAGCACTGCGAAATTACTTGAGGATTCTTTGGGCGAAGCGGCGATGCATTTCCACCGCATGGCTCAAGAATTCACAACGAGCGATGAGGCGACCGAAGCAGAAACGATTGCAGCCTTTGAACGAGCAGCGGGCGATTACAAAAAGTTTTTGGAGCGTTATCCCGATTCTGATCAGACGTACGATTTCTTAATGAACTACGCTGAGTGCTTGTACTACGCGTTCCATTTTGCGGAAGCAGCGGAGCAGTACACGCTGGTTCGAGATCATGAAAAGGGAACTCGCTATCAAGAAACCGCAGCATTTTCGCTGATTTTGTCGCACGAAGCGCTTTGTCGTGAGCGGATCGAGCACGGCGATTTTGCGCGTAAACCAACGTTCTTTGATGAATCGTGGAATGCGCCGGTGCCGGAAACGGATGCAGATGGCGAGCCGCTTGCGATTCAATTTCAGCAGGAACCGATTCCCGACGAAGTGCGCAACTTGTTGACGGCGCGTCAGTCCTATGTGGAGTCAGGTTTCAAATCGACTGAAGATTTTTCAAGAACGCCGAAAATCATTTTTAAAATCGGCGAAGTTTATCTTGAGTACGGTGATCTCGATAACGCGCGAAAGTGGTTTGAACGCTTAATTCGCTCGTATCCGCAAGAGCCTGTTGCGCAAGTTGCCGGAAATATTGGTTTTGAAACTTATCGCTTGGCGAAAAACTGGCAGGGGATGAGTGAATGGGCCGACATTATGGGCACGGTCGGTTTGGGCGATGAACAGCTGCAAGGTGAGATTCTCACTTTAAAAACGGGCGCTTTGTTCAACGAAGCGAGTGCGTTGTTTGAAGCGAAAAAGTACGACGAAGCAGCTGCCGAGTATTTGCGACTTTTGGAAGAAAATCCGGATACCAAGTACGCAGATGCAGCGCTGCACAATGCTGGCGTTTCTTATGAAATTACGCGCCGTTTCGAGTCTGCGTCGCGTATGTTTCGTCGCGTAATCAAAGAGCATCCTAACAGCCCGTTGGCTGAACGTGCGCTTTACCGATTGGCGCTGAACGCAGAGCGGTTCTACGACTATCCGCAGGCGATTCAGAGTTACCTGGATTTCGTGTCGCGCTATCCCGAAGCCAAAGAGCGTGCTGACGCGCTCTACAAAGCTGCGGAACTTCAGGAATTTAACCAAGAATACGAAGCTTCTTCTTTAAATTTCGAGCGTTACGCTGATTTGTTCCCTGACCGAGAAGACACAGCGCGTACGTATTATCGAAGTGCTGAAGGTCATCGTAAGTCCGGAAATTTAAAAGAAGAATTGCGGGTTTATGAGACTTTTCTCAAGCGCTACAGCCATGATGTCCGCAGCGACTATTCGCACCAGGTCCTGATTGTTGAAGCGCTTTCTCGCATGTACAAGTTGCAGCGTCAGCTAGGACGCGTGAGTGCAGCTTCGGCGACGCGTCAAAAGGTGATTGAGGAATTCGCGCGTCGTGGTTTGCAGACTGGTACGGTTGAAGCGCAATATCCGGCCGAGGCGCGCTTTGAGCAGGTTGAAATTGAGCTCGCTGATTTTTCAAAAATTCAGCTTTCCGGCTCGGTCGATGCGCAAGGTCGTGCGATTCAGAAGCTGCAAAAACGCACGCCTGAACTTCGACTCAAATACCAAGAAATTACCAAATATCGTAGTGATCACTGGAGCTTAGCTGCGTTATTCCGCATGGCGAGTTTGTTCCAACACTTTGCGGATTCGCTTTATGAAGCTCCGATTCCTGCCTCATTCACCGTTGAGCAAGAAGATTACTACCGCTCAACCTTGGAAGATTTGGCGTTGCCGCTTGAGGATGAGGCGGTCAGAGGCTACGAGCAAGTGCTCCAGGCTGCTCAACATTTGAAGGTGGCGGACGAGTGGACAGCGCGCGCTCAAACGGCGTTGAACAAGTATAAACCTTCGGAATATCCGCTGTTTAAGCCAGATCACCCACAAGCAACGCCACTCATTTTGACACCTTCTCGCTTGTTGAATGTTCCCGCTGAAGTCTTGGCGGAATCGGAAGCCGCTGCTGCAAATGAACCACAGGAAACAGAAGTTTCGCAGCCAGAAGCAGGTGAAGTCCTTGATTTCTCTAATGAATTGATTGAGGTACCTAAGTCGCCTGAATCAAGCAATGCCGAAAAATCAGAAACGACAGCGAATGAAGGAGGTGAAAAATGAGGTCACTTGTTTTGACCTTCATCTGCCTATTACTCGCTGCGTGCGGTGGACCTGCACCGGTTGAAATGGATCCGACTGCCGCTTTGGGGCAAGTGGATGAATTTGCGCCGATTCCGTTGCCACAAGCGCCGCTTGAATTGGCTGAAGGTCCGCTAAAATTTAAAGGAATCAAAGAGTTACAAGCGGGCATTGCGTCTTCTCGCGCTGGTTCACAAGAAGAAGCAGAGATGCATTTTAAGCGCGCACTTGAGATTGAACCGCGTTTGGCCGAGGCAAATTACAATTTGGGACTATTGGCTGAATGGAATGGAAATCTCTTAGATGCGCGAAATTATTATGAAAAGGCGATAGATTCTCGACCTGCGATGGGCGAAGCGGTGAAGGCGATGGTCACCGTTTTGTTCCGCTTGGAATCGGCCAAAGCTGCGCAGTCGTTTGCAAAAAAGGCTCTGAAAGCAGATCCCCAAAACCTAAGTTTGCAAAATGCTTATTATTTTGCGCTGTTGCTCACGCCAGGTCATGCAGAAGAGGTTATTGCGGCATCGAGAAAGATTTTGCAGCACGATGAAAAAAACGTGGCTGCGATGCTCAACATGGCCGACGCGTTTGAGGAGCAAAAAAAACACGAGCTTGCGATTGCAATTTTGAATAACACGCTTGTGCTTGATCCGGAGAACGCGGAAATCCTTTCTAAAATGGCTAAAAGCCAACTTGCTTTGGGCTTTGATGTAAACGCACGAGCTACGCTCGAAAAAGCGGTCAATTGCGAACAAGGTGCGCCGCCGGAAGCCGCAAATACGCTTGGCCTTATCTACTTGAAAGTAGGTGATTTTTTATCGGCAGAAGCGATGCTTCGTTTGGCGCTTCATCGCTGGCCGCACATGACCGAAGCCGAGGTTAATCTCGCGAGTGCCCTAAAAGGCCAAAAGCGTTATGCCGAGGCTGTTTCGCTGTTGAATGAGTCTTTGAAGACGGCGCAAGGCACACCGCTTGAGCGAGAGATTCATTACTCGCTAGGAGTGCTCTACTTGGATGCGCAACTGCCTGATATTGATGATATTTCTCGCTTAGAACTCGCTCAAAACGCGTTTAATCGTTACCTGAAATTTGAGCCCAATGCTGAGCCTGAAATCAGGCCTTATTTAAAAGATGCAGCAAAGCGCTTGGATGCGGCCCAAAAGCGGAAAATGCTAGAGAGAACCGCTGTAAAATCGGCTGAGTCAGAATCTTCTAATGAATCGTCAGATTCGTTGGATTTTGACGAGTCAAATTCTGAGGAAGTTCAGGTTTTAGAAAGCAAATCGCTGAAGTTTGTAGAGTCGATTGCGCCTGAGGATTCTGAGGGTTCGCACTCACTTTCTGGCACTGATTTGTTGGACGATTCCTTGGAATTGGTTGTGCCGATTCAACCGGATGAAGAGGATATCCGTTAATTGGTTACAACAGTGAAATACTTTATTTTATTGATTTTTTTTGCCTGCTCTTCTGCATTTGCACAGGATGCAGCTCAAAATTCAGCGTCGTCTGAGCCTGCGCCGCCTAAACACAAGCGTGGTGCGGTAATTGAGTTGGAAGCGCTCACTGTCGAAGGAAATCTTCAAAAGCCTTACGCTTTCTTCACGTTGGGTCGCACCAAGCTCGATTTTCGTGGATTCGATCCCGATAAGAGCTTTGTTGAACGCATTTACGAAACGGTTGAGGAACCGCCGTTTTAAATGCTTGTTCTTTAAAGATTTCGAGCACTTGCCTGAGATGCGGAGTTTTCGTTACGGTGCAAAAATGCGTTTTCGTCGAAAAAGTATGGATCCGCGTTTCGTGACAGTGTTATAGCTTCCCGGCCGTTTTTGAAGTTTGTCCGTAGATCCTCTACGGCTTGATATGCGCGAACCACACAAGAGTGCTTGCTTTAAGGAGATAAAACATGGGGGGTATCGCGAAGTTTTACTCTGATGGCGGAGCTTGGATGCACCCCATCTTGTTCGTCAGCATCGTTTGCTTGGCGGTCGTCATCGAGCGCGTTATCGCCCTGTACTTCAAGTACGGCATTAGCGCGTCCACTTTCATGGCTCAGATTCAGAAGCTTGTTATGGCCAACAACGTTGACCGTGCCATCAAGCTCTGCAATTCGCAGCCTTCTGCCGCTCTTCCTCGCGTGATGAAGGCCGGTTTGACTCGCGCCAACAAGGGTCCTGAAGAAATTCAGAACGCTGTTGAAGAAGCGACTCTTGAAATCGTGCCGCTTATCACGAAGCGCGCGACCATGCTTCCTTCGCTCGCAAACATTGCGACGTTGCTCGGTCTTCTTGGTACCATTCTCGGTCTGATCGAGGCATTCGGTGCGTTGTCTGACCCCAGCATTCCCCCGGATAAGCGCCAGGCTTTGTTGTCGAACGGTATTTCGATGGCAATGAACACGACCGCAATGGGTCTGATCGTCGCTATTCCTTCGCTGTTCGTCCAGCTGTTCATCAGCGCCAAGGTGAAGGGCCTCATGGAAGAGCTTGATCAGTACTCGGTCAAGCTGGAAAACCTTTTGATCTCTCGCCTCCACGGCGCAGCTGGTCCTCAGGCCTGATAGCCTCTGGATCTACCTTCCTTTTGTTGCTTCCTGATTTGGCGTTGAGGAACCATGGCACACAAAAAAGCTGAATTTTCAGATGATAGCGGCGATCTCGACCTCGTCCCGATCATGAACTGCGTAATGTGTCTGATTCCGGTCGTGCTCGCTGGTTCTGCCCAGGTGTCGATCGGCGTCATCAACGTCAACCCGCCCAAATTTGGTGCAGCAGCTCCTTCGCAGGCTGAAGACAACGACACTAAGCCGCTCAACTTGACGCTTGCGATTGGTAAGGATGGCTTCCGTTTAACGGCGTCTGGTGCAGATATTACGCCTGACGTCGGCATGCCTTCCGATCCGTCTGCTCCGCTGATTCCGAAAAAGGACGATCAGTACGACTACGTCGAGCTCTACAACAAGCTCGTTCGCGTCAAAAACTCGAATCCGAATGAGTCCTTGCTGACCATCACGGCTGAGAGTGAGATCGCCTTTAAGTACATTGCCAGCGCAATGGACGTCGCTCGTTCTCGTCTGGAAGCGGACCAATTCTCGTCTCTGGATGATCTTCAGCAGGCGGGCCAGAAGTACGATAACGACGGTGTAACGGTGATTACGCTCTGGCCGGACGTTGTCTTTGCTCTCGCTCAGTGAGCGCGGCTGAACCTTCCGAGATTTAAGGAGTTTTTCCGTGGCAAAGTTCAAGACGACCAGCGAGAAGAAGTCACGCACTCGTGAAGAGATCGTGGACGAATGGGTTCAACAGGCGGCTGAAGAACACCGCAAGGAACGCAAAAAGCGTCGCTTTGAGGAGCCGAAAGGTGGCGTAACCATCAACTCTTTGATGGACGCCATGTTCATCATCCTCGTGTTCCTTTTGATGAACTACGCCGTGGACCCGTTACGTATCGAGCAAAGCGAGGATCTTAAGTTGCCGGCTTCTTGTACGGAACTTGATCCAAAGGCGAGCGTGTCGGTTACGATTTCTGCTGTGGGTATCGTTGTGAACGATAAAACCATCGTTCGCGTCGAAAACGGCAAGGTCGATAAGACTGCAAAGTCCGGTTCTGATGAATCCATGCAGATTCAGCCTTTGTATGAAGTGTTGAACTCTGAGGTCTCGAGCAAGAAGGATTTGTTGGCGAGGACTGGTGGTCAGTTCGATGGACTTTTGACCTTGGTCGTGCACAGCGAAACGCCTTTCCGTCTGATGACCGAAGTACTTTACACTGCCGGTGTTGCGCAGTTCAGCAAGTACAAATTCGCGGTCATGCAGAAAGGTCTGCGTGGCAACGCGGGTTGACAGGGGCAGATTCAAAAATCTGCGCACTGGGGCCCCTTCTGGGGCTCTTTGTGTATTTGTAACGTGATTTGATACGCGAGTAGTTTTCGGAAAGGGCGCACCGGATGTCCCAAGCTCAAAAGAATGAGATTCGGAAGATCCTGCGAATCGGTATCATCCAAAACGGGCAAATTATTGAGGAACGCCTCATTCGTCGCCGCGAAACGGTTACCGTTGGTTCCTCTGCGCGAGCGACGTTTGTTCTTCCTACAGCTAAAGCCGGACGCCCTTTTCCGTTATTTGAACTGCGCGGTGGCGTGTATTGCTTAAAATTCCGCCCCGAAATGCGCGGTAAGGTCGCGTTTCAAGATGCAGTGTTGGACCTCGAAACTCTGAGGCGACACGGCATTGCCAAGCAGCAAGGGGCGACATACCGCCTCTGCTTGTCTGAAGAGAGTCGTGGCAAAGTCCAATTGGATGACACGACGC
>JAZUEA010000079.1:0-3946 GCA_045639945.1 Myxococcota bacterium | reverse complement strand
CGCGCAAGAAACGTACTTCCAAACTTTTGGCCAATATTGTGGCAACACAACGGCTGCAGTTTGGCCGGCGACCATGCCCTTTGAGATGCCACTCGACTGGGGCACTCCGCCGGAAGGTAACGCCTGGCGCGATCTCGGACTTCGCAACACGAGCCAAGTTTGGTTCCAATACCATCTCGCGGCCGGCGCGTCCGGTGGCGATGCTTCGATGTTCACCGATTCCTCGAAGCCTTGGTTCTACGCGCGTGCCCATGGTGATTTTGATAACAAGGGCCGCCAATCCACGTTCGAAATTACCTCGCAATCCAGCGAAGTTTTCCAGAACGCGGTGAACAACTGATTTTTAAGTCCTTTGGGGACTATGCTGGCGTTAACGCCAACAAAAGGAGCAACGATGCGTAAGTTTGCTAACAAGATCTCCCACGGCTTCACCCTCGTCGAGTTGATGATCGTCGTCGCCATCATCGGCATCTTGGCCGCCGTCGCTATCCCGGCCTTCATGCAGTACATCCGTCGTTCCAAGACCTCGGAAGCCACCATGAACATCCGTAAGGTCTACGATGGCGCCGTGACCTACTTCACCGAGGACCACATCGCCCGTGACGGTACGACGCTCGCTCGTCAGTTCCCCACCACCGCCGACCAGACTCCTGGTAAGCCGACCGAAAAGATGTGCGTTGAAGGCGTCTCTCAGAAGTACAACCCGTCTACGGACGATCCTTTCCGCGCTGCGACCTCCGCCACTTCCCCGACGTGGAAGGCTTTGAGCTTCGCCATCGACGAGCCCTTCTACTTCGCTTACTCCTTCGATTCAGCCGAAACGGTTGAAGACGGCTTCACCGCTCGCGCGAACGCCGACTTGGACTGCAACGGCAAGGAATCCACCTTCGAGCGTAACGCCACCGTCAAGGATGGTAAGGTTGTCGGTTCCGCCGGTATCTACGTCGACGAAGAGCTCGAGTAAGATTTACTTACTCTTCGTTTAAAGGCCGCCTCGCGCGGCCTTTTTTGTGCCTGCTGTTTTCGCTGCATTCACATCGTTGCTCTGTAAGTTAGCTCTGCAGAATTACATATTTCCCCACAAAGCCAAAATCACAGAATCAAGCAGTCCAAAGTGCAACCTTGCAGTGCAACAACATTTAATGCTCCAACAAACACAATACAACACACACCACCATGGTACATTTCGCCACATCGGTCGCTCTCGCTCACTCAAAAGCGTTAGAGTCACCATGGTGAAATACATCGACATCCAACGACCATAGTCATGCGCCACAATAAACAACGGAAGAATCGTCAACAGACCAAAAAGTAAAAACGGCAAACGCTTGGGTAGATCCTTCAGCATAAAAAGCGGTAACACGCCCAACAAACCTGCCCAAACATACGGCCATGCAGAAAAAACAATGTACGGCACATTCAAAACACGCCCCAGCGTGATTTCACGTGCTGGAAACGTAATGGCGTACACAAGATCCTTCTCCAACCACTCAACCACCTCCTCACAAGGCCCAATCTCTAAACCTTTCACTTTTAGCGAATCAAAAAAAGCTGCGAGTTGTGAACTTGACCCATGAAAAACGACACCAGAGAAAAGAATGAGCATCCCCAACGCCAAAAAGGCACCACCCAAAGAATAGATACGTTTTTTCTCTTCCACTGACGCTGAACGAACTTCTTGCCAAAGTGCATAAGCAAAGAACGGCAGCAATAGAGCTGTCATCTCATGTGTCAGACCCGCAATCACAAAAAACAATAGCGAAGCCCCCAAAAGAGCTGTTCTTTTTAGACAGAACCTTGGAGCACGCAATCCAAGCAACAAGGCACAGTAACTGATGTAAATCAGCGTTTCTTTTTGAAAAACAGTGTTTGGATCATAAAAAGCGAATGAAATGAAAAAGATCGGTGAAAAGAAAAAAATGTATTCCGC
Organism: Myxococcota bacterium; assembly: GCA_045639945.1. Taxonomy (GTDB): domain Bacteria; phylum Myxococcota_A; class Bradymonadia; order UBA7976; family UBA1532; genus UBA1238. The sequence goes on along the minus strand of JAZUEA010000079.1, from coordinate 2,016 downwards.
AATTGAACGCCGCTCTAAAAAGAGAATTTTGATAGAAAAAATCACTGACATCAAAAAGATGAAAGCTTCAATGCTAAATCCAACCCAGTTCAATCCAAATGCCGACGATGAAAGCGCATAGATGAATTGTCCCATCAATCCGCGCCGTACAAATCCGCCTTCGTAATTGATCAGCCAATCACAAGCCGGCCTGGGCTGAATTCCACCAACACCAAGCGGACGAATCGCTAAATCCGATGCATTGTTCACAACAACAAACAACGCCAACTCAATTGTGAGTAATGCAACTAGAAAGCGCTGATGATTGCGAAACCACTGTAAAAACTTCAGAACCGACTGTATCATTTACTGTTCCAAATAATCTAAGAGCGCATCAACAAGCGTTGAATCTGAGTTTTCATATAAGTCGTTCGGACTCCAAACATTGTTGATGAAATCATAGGTTAAGAGTTGCGACTTTGAGCGAACACCTGATTTATTCAAAAAGTTGCCACGCCACGCATCAATAAAAAGCAAGCGATCGCTCGGAATTTCTCCAATTAAATCAAAACCAGGAAGCTCTCGCGGTTTGTTTAGGCCTGCACGAGCCAAAAACGTGGGCACAACATCGACATGTCCTACCAACCTATCATCTATCCCCGGCTTTATATTTGGTCCCTTCAAAATCAACGGCACATGGGATTGTTCATCATCGAGAACAGTACCATGCAACCGTATATAATCTTCTATCGATTCACCATGATCACCTGTAATTGCAATGTAGAGTTTTTCACTCTGAGCAATCTCATCAAGTTTTATCAGTAGACGAGCAACTTCCTGATCCCAATAAAGAATTTCGTGATCGTAAGCATCTTTGATTGAAGAACCAAAGTTCTCAATATTTTGATGTTCTTCATTTGGCGAATGAACACCGAAATAGTGAACCCATAAGAAAAATGGCTTTTGAGGCCTCTTTTCAAGCATAGACAAAGCTAAATCAGTCGTTCCCTTATCGTCTTGTTCAAACTGACGATACTTCTCAAGATGTGCGTAGTGATTAAACCCTCGAGAAAATCCGAATCGCTCATCAAAGAATTGAGCAAAACTGTCATGAACAACAGCAACAGTGTAATAACCCGATGCAACAAAGCGCTCGGAAAGCAATGGATGTAAGTCGTCTAACGATATTAAAAAAGGAACAAGTCCTGCAGTGTTTCTTTTTCCTTTAGATTTCCATTGCTCAGCAGTTAATAGTTTAAATTCTTCTCCTTCAAAATATTCAGTCCATTTTAGTTTTCTAGCCCATTGACCAGTCATCAATGTAGGAATTGCAATCGATGTACCAGTTCCACTTGTATAAGCGTTCCGGTAAATGCGTGAATTCTCTGCCCAATTACGTAAATTTGGTGTGGTATCACGTGAATATCCATAAACACTCATATGGTCAGGTCTTAAAGAATCAACAGTAATAAGTACAAAGCTCACATTGTGTGGCTCAGTTTTTTCAGGCGGAGTAATTAATGACGGAGGAGCATTTAAGTCTCCACGCTTGCAATTATCATCAATTCCATTGTTCGGAATCTCTTTAGTAAGTAGAGACACATGTGGATTGAATGGTTCACAATCACCACCACCAAATAGAGATGAACTTCCATCAAAATCAAAGTCAGTTAATGTTCTTGCAATATTAATAATGTTATTTGGGATAGGACACGAAACTTTGCCAAGTAATACGTCATTTTTATTCTGAAATGCCCAATTTGCAGATATTAACAATGGAACAACGGCTAAAAGGCTCCATTTAGAAACATAAATTGCTCCAAGCAGCAAAAAGAGCGCAGTTATCATTGCAAATATAGCCATTATCTTCAAAAGAAGATGAGCTGCAGGATACAAATCCTGTAAATAATTTGAATCCACGTAAAGAGCCGCAATTGTTCCCGCTATTAATAGACCAGCAAAGACATAGCCTTTCTTTTTACCAAGCAATGGTCCGTTTTTCGTTGGTTGCAAGAGTAATCCTGTCAGCGAAACAAA
>JAZUEA010000078.1:0-3135 GCA_045639945.1 Myxococcota bacterium | reverse complement strand
GTCGGAATAGCCCGAAAAATCAAAGTAAATTTGAAGAGAAAACATCAACAGGCCAAGCCAAGCTTCTGCCACGCTTAAATTTGAAAAATCGCTGGCCAGCGTTTTAGACACAACCACCGCACATGTATTTGCAAAAAATACTTTTTTAAACAGCCCCCAAGCAAAGCGACGCATGCCTGCTGCAAAGTTTTCAAGACTGTGACTGCGTTCGTGAATTTCATGTGCGATATCGCTGTAACGCACAATGGGACCTGCAACCAGTTGATGGAACAAGCTGACAAATAAAAGGAAATCGAGAAATGAGCGTTCAGCTTTTACATCACCGCGATACACATCGATCGAGTAAGACAGCGTTTGAAATGTGTAAAACGAAATGCCAATGGGAAGCGCAAAACTGGGAACAGTCAAGCCGGCATTGAACCAATCATTGGCGCACTGTGCGAAAAAACCTGTGTATTTAAAGGCTGCAAGCACACTTAGATTGACGACGACTGAAATGGTCAGCGCAATTTTGGCACCAGGTTTGCCGCGATGTGCTTCGATCTGGCGACCAACCACGTAATCCATGAGCGAAGAGACGACGAGCAGCGATACCCAAATCGGCTCTCCCCACGCATAAAAAATCAGCGAAGCAATTGAAAGAAAAAGGTTTTTTGCCTTAAGCGAAGGTAAAAGAAAATACAGCCCAAGCGAGAGAGGCAAAAAGAAATAAAGAAAAACAAGGCTCGCGAAGACCACAGCTGCCTCACTGGCGACCGGAGCGCACGAGATAGTCGCGGCCCGCTTCTCGAATGGCTTCCGCCAAAATTTTAGCTAGCGTCCGATAACCAAGCTGAGACAGATGCACCATATCAGCGCGAGCGAGCTCTGGCGTTTCGCACGCCCATGTTGCAAAAGACGCATCTCCCCCCATCGCCTCGTAACTATTGAAGAATGCGCAGTTCTGGTCGATGGCAATTTTCTTTTGGATAGCGTTGATTTCGAGCACGCGCGCCATGGTATGCCACTGACAATATTCTTTTTGCGCTTCCCAATCTTTGGCGGACTTCACGGATTCGACGGGATAGATGGTTTTGCGACCTTTTGTGGTCAACAAACTGTCAGGATTACAGATGCGAGCGAGTTTTCCGGTGTTGAGAATTTTTTTCTCGCGCTCGCTGCGTTTGCTGCGCGGCTTAGAAGCAATTTGAAGCTGTTTTTTATTGAGAAAACATTCACTTGGACGCGTTGAGCGATCAGGCAATCCAATGATAAGGCACGCAGCATCTGGTGCAGCTTTGCGAATGCGCTCGACCATATCGGCTTGCTGATTGCGATAGCGCTCAGGATCAAAATCGCTGTCGCCGGTGTTGTTGGTGCCGTACCAAAGTGTGAACATTGCGGGGTTACGGTCGCGAATGTAGGCCAATTGCTCTTGGCCGCTGCGGCGCAAAGGATGCGCGATAACGGTTCCGCCCACGCCCATGATGTCGATTTCAATTTCAGCATCAGCGTTGCGCGTTAAGCACCCGTAAAACCTCAATTTTTCTTCGGCTTCACGCTTCTTTTTAGGCGTAAAAAACGGCTGTAACATCACGCCAGATGCACCGGCCGGCACTTCCACGCTGAGCGACCCCAAATGCGCTCGCGCCACATCCATTGCTTCATCCACAAATTCTTCAGGCATTTCCCGTGGCGGCTGGTAATCACGCGCATTCGGTTTGGCGGTCGGCTCAAAACGCGCCACCACGCCTGGCATGTCGTTCACGCGCAATTCAAACGGCGGCGTGCCCCAAGAATCGTCAAAAAAGCATGTTACGGTTCGCGGCACATCTTCCCGATTTGTAAAGGAAAGTTCGATCGCTGAACCTGGTTCAGACGCAGTGTACGCTACACCAAACGGCCCAAACGGCCCTTTGTGCTTGGTGTAGAGCCAATTGTCGACTTCCCATTTTCCAATTTTCTTAATCTTTGCGCCCACATCGAGCGGATACGTCACCGAAACATAGCCAGGAGACGTCTTCCACCCTGGCGCAAGTGACGCGACCAACTCTGAGCCAAACCAACCAGAAGCACTGTGCGAATCGCCGTAGTGAAAAATCACCGCTGGCTCGCCTGGGCGACGACGGTTCATGGCTTCAAAAAAATAATCAAGCGCTCCAGCTGGAACAGTAAGAAAATCGCTAGGTTTTGGATTTTCAACTGACGCGCCAGGCATGGCCGCCACTTCAGCTTCACTGGGAACACGCAGCGCGACATTTTTTTCTTCTGCCTCGCTTTGTCGCCCAAGTCCCAGCACCATCAGTGCCGCTAGACTCACAAACCATGAAGAGTGGCCGACCATTTTGACCTTCCGCAAATAATGAATCGCGCACTTTAATCGCCACGCCTTAAGTTCTCCAGAGAAAACCACGTTCTACAGATCCTCATGCTTGAACCTTGACGAATCCTAAGAAGTTGCCCATAAGGCGCGAGAAACTCGTACGCGAGGTTGAACATGAACAGCAAGCACCCAGAGCTCGGCGAAAAGCACGTCTGTGACGAGTGCGGCGCCAAGTACTACGACCTGATGCGCAAAGAGGTTACCTGCCCCAAGTGCGGTGCCCGCGCAAACGATAACTCCCCGAACCGCCGCAAGAAGCGCGCGACTCGCGATGTCTACACGGACGACATCGACGACGAACTTGAAAACGAGAACCTCGAAGTCGACGAAGAAAAAGATGAAGAAGAAGACGACGAGGTGCCAGAAGTCAACTTGGACGAAGACAAGCTCAACTTGAACGAAATGTCTTCTGAAGAGGATGACGAAGACAACCCCGAACTCGAGGAAATTGACGACGACGACGACGAAATCCCCGAGAACGAAGTCGATTTGGCGGACGACGGCGATCCGGGCGACGACGAGGACGACGACGACAGCGATCCCGACAACTTGTCAGACGACGCCTAATTCAAAGTCCCGCACTTAATCCCCGCCCTGCCTACAATTCTCACTCGTCTGCTTTGATTTTTGCCGTGCTTATGCGGCGTGTTTTCGACTTCAAATAAAGACGCGACACATTCCACGACAAAAACGGCGGCAGCAGCGAAGGCTCAAATCCGCCCACTTGTGAGCGCGCTGCCACAAGCGTGTGCGGCACGACCAAAAAGATCTGC
>JAZUEA010000077.1:0-5496 GCA_045639945.1 Myxococcota bacterium | reverse complement strand
CGTGTGACCTGATCGTGTTCCGCCACGTCCAAAAACGCCACAGCCGTTGCACCTTCACCAGCCTCGCCGACAAAGCTTTGGCACAAGCGGAACAAAATACGAACGCCGTCGTTGAGTCGCGCCTCGTAAATAGCCTGACCTGAGCCTTTGAGCTTTTTCATGCCCAAGCCCAGCGCAGGACAACCGGTGGCAAACCCATGCGCGATTCCGTCCGCCAATCGACGAACTTCCGCAGGATTCCTCAGGTTTCTGAGCTTCTTTTGTGAGCGTTCACTGAACAGAAACGTGAAGTCAGTTCGCATGGAGCCTCCGAACAAGAAAGACGCAAGATCGCAAGGACATCGCCTTGAATCAAGAGGTCTATAGAGAAAGAAAAACGAGAGGAAAAGAGGCGGAAATCAGAAAGAGAAAGGAGGAGAAAAGAGGCGGAAATCAGAAAGGAAAATCGAAAACTCAGGCTTCTTTGTTGCCAATCCAGCCCATCGACTTGAGATAGCCGTGCGTGTAATCGATGAGCGAGTAGAAGGTGTAAACCGCCGCAATACCAACAAGCCAGTAAGTGAAGGTGCTGGGATCAAACGCCGGCACTTCAACTTGCGTAAGCACAATGAGCGGTGCACCAGCCGGAATCGCGAGACCAATCAACAACTTCATCAGCCAGCCGCGAATCTTGAAGTAAGCCATATAAACGACAAAGATGAGAACGCTGACGCCCAGCGAAACCAAAATGGCGATCTTGGCGGCCTGACTCTGCATGATCTCTGCCGACATCGAGAACAAGATCAAAAGGAACGACGCAAGCGTGGCGAAGCTTTGGAACATCGCCTTGATCTTGCCGGTCTTGCGCGCCGAAATCACAATGCCTGCAGCTGCAGCCGAAGATCGGTAGTACGCAATCAAAATGTCGCGCAGGTAGAACACAATGACCATCCACAGCGCGGCGTACCCCAATTGCATAAAGACCAAAAACAGCGTGAAGCGAGAAATGCTGTCGGCCATTGGATCAAAAAGCTTGCCCAAATCGCTGGTCTCACCGCGCGAACGAGCAATGTAACCGTCTGTCACATCACTGAGCTCACTGAGGCAGGCTGCAATGTAGGCGATCACAACGCCAATCGGTGACCCCTGAAGCAATCCCAGGATGACAACCGGCAAAAGCACAATGCGCACAGCCGTAATGAGATTCGGCGTTGTAAAGGCGTGACGTAAGGACGGCATAAAATCTCAAACTCCTAAAGCTCGGTTAACGATTCGCAAGAATGTGCGCAACGATTTCCGCAAAACCTTCACCGCCGCAAGAGGGCGCGATGAAAGCAGGCAAAGCGGCCATGCGCGAAGTAAACGACGCAACGTTGTGAACGCCACAGGCGTATGGAAAAGCTTTAAACATGGGCACGTCGTTGGGAGAATCTCCGACGAATGTTGCATGATGAACATCGAGCGGCGCGCCCAACAACTCAGAGCACATGCGGTGGCAACCGGTGAGTTTATCAAAATCGCCGTACCAACCATTCACGTGAATCGAGCTGATTTTGGCTGTGGCACCATGCTTTTCAAAGATTTGCCAAATGCGATCGACCTCGGAAGGCGGCAAAGCAGGCACTTCTTCGCAAAAGTCGATGGCCAAATCGTACAAGCGATACGCTTGATCAGCGGCAACTTTGCAACCAGGCACAGAAGCCAACACTTCTGCTTCGATCGCTTTCAATTGCTCAGCAGCGTTTGCGGGACGAGGCGCGAAAATGCGCTTCATTTCACCGTTTCGCATGGCAAAGCACAGAGCGCCGTTTTCACCCACCACGCCAGCAACCGGAAATTGGCGAGCGAGCATATCGCACCAACCAGCCGGCCGCCCCGTGACCAACACCACATTCACACCTGCATTCGTTGCATTCCACATGGCGGAATAAGCAGCGGCGGGCAAACGGCCATTGGTGGTGAGTGTATCGTCGATGTCGGTAAAAATCGTATCGATGCCGGCGCAAATCTCAGCCGTCATCTCAGAAAGCGATCGCATGGAATCGGACATTACTTTTCTTCCTTGTCCGCATTCTTCAGCGCGGCGAGATTGCGTTGCAGCTTTTTCAAAGCGCGCGTGCGAACCAAGAAAGAGACATTGTCGGTGAGCAAGTTGCCGTGCAAGTGACCGATTTCATGCAACAAAGCGCGAGCGCCTAAACCGGTGCCTTCGATTTCAAACGAATTGCCGTCCACATCTTGCGCACGAACGCGAACCGATTCAGGACGCGTGATGCGAACGAAAACGCCGGGGAACGACAAGCAACCTTCGTCGCCGGTTTGCGTGGCTTTGCTCTGCGCGATGACTTCGGGGTTAATGAGCACAACTTTCGGCTTGCTCGAACCCTCTTCACCTTCAAACGCGTAGCGATCGATCACCACAATTTGCTTGGAAACACCCACCTGCGGAGCCGCAAGACCAACGCCGTCACTCTTCACCATGAGCTCGGCCATTTCCTGAGTAAACGCGCGTAATTCGTCATCAAAGACGGTGACTGGTTCCGTGGGCGCGCGCAAGACAGGGTTTGGATAAGTGACGATCTCCATTGGCTCTCCATGTGGGTCTTCAATCGTAAAGCAGGCTTTTTAGCAGTCTCGATCGCGGTGCGCTAGACCAAGTTTTCATTCAGCTTTCACGACGTTCGATTTTAGTGGATCCAATGAACGCGATCCCGCAGACTGCGCCGCTTCACTTTTGAGAGGAAGCCATGCATACGCCGGATCAAGATGTCGCGACTTACACTGTGGATCTTCATGTTCACAGTACATGTTCGGACGGCGTGCTCACTCCTGAAGAGCTTGTTGCTCTTGCCAAAAAACGCGGCGTTCGAGCAATGGCGCTCACCGATCACGACACAGCACGCGGTGTGAAACGCGCGCAAGCCGCCGGTCTTGAGCACGATGTCGAGGTTGTCGCGGGCATTGAAATCAGCGCAGAGCTTGAACGCGAAGTGCACATTGTGGGGTTGTTCATCGATCCAGAATGTCCACGCTTGCTGCGCGTTGAAGCAAACCTCGAAAAACTTCGCCGCGATCGCATCGTCGCCATTTTGGCCAAGCTCCAAGAACTCGGCATCGAACTCGATCAAGACGAAATCTTTGCGTCGGCACACGGAAACTTGGGCCGTCCACACATCGCTCGCGCACTTTGCGAACACGGCTTCTGTCAAAACATCGACGATGCTTTCCATAAATACCTTGGTGTGGGCGCGCCGTCATACTACCCATCCGCGCATTTGGGAACCATGGAAGCCATTGATCTGATTCATGAAGCCCACGGACTCGCCTTCCTTGCGCATCCAGGCATTGACAACGCCGCTGCTCTGCTTTCGCGACTCATCGGTCAAGGCATCGACGGCATTGAATGCGTGCATCCGTCGCACAACGCACGCACTGTTCGCACACTCAAACGCACAGCAGAGCGAAACAACCTGCTCACTTCCGGTGGCTCAGACTTCCACACCCCTGTGGGCCACGTCCTCATCGGCAATTCCGGCGTTTCCTACGAGCACTTTGAAACGCTCGTGCGTCGATCACAGAACCGCCATCAGGAGTCCAAGTGAAAGATCCACGAACGGGCGCGCCCATTCCTTCGCGTCACGTGACTGCACCGCTGCCTTCGCTCACCGAATCAACCGAGCACTCGCTTGAAAACGCGGTCACAGATTTTTGTTCGGCACTTCAAAGCGAATTGAACATGCCGAACAATCCTGAGTTTCTCGAAACGCCCACTCGAGTGGCCAAGCTTTGGCGTGAAAACCTGCTTGCCGGTTACGCCGAAGATCCACGGTCAGCGCTCAAAGAGAAAATGCCCGCTGTCAGCGATGGCTTGATCATGGTGCGCAACATTCCGTTTCACACGATTTGTCCGCATCATTTAACGCCTTGTTTTGGGCATGTTTCGATCGCCTACCAACCCAGTGCTTGGATCGTGGGATTTGGCGCCATTGAAAAACTCATTTGGATCTGCAGTCGCCGCGCCACGTTGCAAGAAAATCTCACTGCACAGCTTGCGAGCACGATCATGAATGAGCTCGAAGCAAAAGGTGTGGTCTGTTTTATTCAGGCTCACCATTTGTGCATGAGCTTGCAGGAGCGCGAATCGCAAAACACGTCGGTTTGCACACGTGTTGCGCTCGGTAGTTTGCAAGAACGCCACGAGCTCTTCGCGTCTGAGTGCCAGCCGTTCACACCAGAACGCTAGACACACGCACTTTCGGCGTGTAGGTTGCGCAAGTTTTGTTCAAGGAGGCTAGTCGATGACCAGCGCGAACCCATCCATTGGTGCAAACGACCAGAGTTCAGAGGTTGTAGCGCCTGCCACCGAGGCACCGAAGGGTTATTGCGAAGCACCTTCTCGCTTGCAAGCTCTCTGTGACGCCCTTGAAGCTGCTCGAAACAGTACACTCCTCATCATTCTCAAGGGATATCCAGATCCGGATTCGATTGCTTCTGCGCTTGCTCAGCAAAAAATTGCGAGTCAATACGGCATTACAAGCGACATCTTGTACTTCAACGAGATTTCTCATCCCGAGAATCGCGCATTGGTCAAGATGTTAGAGGCGCCGCTCACGCACTACGCCAAAGGTTTTGACCTTTCCAAGTACGATTACTGGGCGTTTGTGGACACGCAGACCAGCGATTTGCCCATTGAAGTCGAGGAAAAGCGTCCGGTTCTCACCTTTGTGGATCACCACAAAACCACCGGCACGGTTGAAGCACACTTTATAGATATCCGCGAGACAGCCGGCGCCACATGTTCTATTTACGCAGAGTACTTGGAACACAAATTCCCACTTTCGGCGGACGATCCACAAGACGTTGTCATTGCAACCGCGCTCATGCATGGCATTCGAACCGACACCGACAACTTGGTGCTGGGCTCTCCCATTGACTACCGAGCGGGCGCTTACCTTTTGCAATTCCTCGATCGCGATTTGCTTCAGCGCATTTCTCGCCAGCCCATTTCCACGCGCACAATGGAGATCATTCAGCGCGGTCTCAACAACAAGGAGATTCGCAATACCTTCTTGCTCGCCGGTGTGGGTTTTGTTCGCGACGAAGACCGCGACGGCATTGCGCAAGCTGCAGATTTTCTTTTGAGGCACGAAGGCGTTGAAACGGTTCTCGTGTTCGGCATTGTCGACAACGTCGCCGTTGACGGTAGCCTGCGCACCAACTCCGCCACAATCGATCCCGATGCCTGGTTAAAGAATCTCTTTGGCACCGATGCCACAGGTCGCCACTACGGCGGCGGTCGTCGCAACAAAGGTGGTTTCCGCATTCCGCTCGGCATCTTCGCCAAATGCCGCGATAGGGATGCCCTTTGGGCGATTGGCAAGAAGACGATTGAGGATTTGGTTTTGGATAAAATTGGCGGAGAGCAGGATCTCTGAGTTTTTTGCCCGGGCGCGGGCAGCGCTTTTTCTTTTTTACCCGGGCGCGGGCGGCGCTTTTTCTTTTTTACCCGGGCGCGGG
>JAZUEA010000076.1:0-9038 GCA_045639945.1 Myxococcota bacterium | reverse complement strand
TTTATTAAATTGATAAATAAAACGATAAAATAAAAATACGAACAATTGAAGTGCTAGATGATTTACTTGATAAAGTTTTGAAACGTATTTTGAGAATAATACCTGTTGAAAATTGGATCTGCGATTTTAAGAATCGTTAGTGCAAAAGGTTTGAATACAAAAAACGCCGGGTCTCGCCTTTAAATGGGAGACCCGGCTTCTTTTTAGAGAGGAAAATTACTTTTCGACTCTTACTTATTTGTCTTCGTCACCCATGACGAGCATCGGGTTGCCGTTGAACACGTTGTAGTTGGGGCGGAGACGCTCGGTGTTGTAGAACTTTTCGACGTTAACGATCTTCTTGCGGCCCAAGAGCGAGTCGATTTCGACGTTGCCGTAGATGCCGTTGCGGACGTTGACCATGCGGCCGGAAACGCCCTTCAAGATCAAGTCCATTGCGAGGTTACCGTAGGCCATCGGGACGATGGAGTCCAAAGCGTCCGGTTCGCCGCAGCGGGTGAGGTAACCCAAGCGCTGGTTGATGACGCTCACCTTCTTGCCGGTGCCGTACTTGGGGGAGAGTTCCTGAAGCGCCGCGGAGACCTTGTCGCCGATGCCGCCCAACTTGCGGTGACCGAACATGTCGGCTTCGCCGGCCATGAAGGACATTTCGTCTTCGCCCTTGAAGCGAGCGCCTTCGGAGACCAAAAGGACGGAGTAGTGGCTGGTGTGGCGGAGGCGATCTTCGGCGAGAAGACGAGCAACCTGCTCGATGTCGAAGTCGTGCTCAGGAATGAGGCAGCGGTTGGCTGCGCCAGCAAGGCAGGGAAGCATGGCGGTGAAGCCGGCGTAACGACCGAAGACTTCCACGACGAGGAAGCGCTCGTGAGAACCGGCGGTGGTGCGCATGCGGTTGGTGAGCTCGATGGTACGAGAGATGCAGGTACCAAAGCCGATGCAGTAGTCGGTGCCGGGAACGTCGTTATCCATGGTCTTCGGCACGGCCACGACCTTGAAGCCTTCCTGGTGCAAACGCCAGGCGTAGCTCAAAGTATCGTCACCACCGATCGGAACGAGCGTATCAACACCCAAGAACTCCAAGTTCTTGAGGACTTGCGGCGTAAAATCGTTGATGTCCTTGGTGTATTCGTTCTTGGCGTACTCAGGGACGTTGGCGAGCGGCAAGTGGCTCGGGCGAGTACGAGAAGTGTGGAGGAAGGTACCACCGGTGCGGGCCTGGCGAATGACGTAATCGCCGGTGAGTTCCATGAGGTATTCGGAGTTGTCGGCATCTTTGTCGGGGATCATATCGACAAGGCCGGCCCAACCACGGCGAATACCGATGACGCGATAGCCTTCGCTCTCAGCGCGAGCAACAACACCACGGATGGCGGGGTTCAAACCGGGGCAGTCACCGCCGCCGGTCAAGATAGCAATGGTCTTCTTCGGGGACATGCTTCACTCCTTTGGCAAAAAGCGGGGCGAAGCATGTTCCAAACGACCGAAAATCGCAAGGGAAACTATTAAATCTCGTTTGAGATCCGCTGCTTCGTGCGCTGCTTGTTCATCATTAAATCGCTATCTTGTTGCGTAGTGCTCGTTTTGACAGTGATTCTTTGAGCGATGCAGATGCTGCTTTGCGCATCTGAATTTTGGCTTACTTCTCCGGTTCGTCGCATTTCTGAATGCAAAAGCTTTGTGCGCTTCGAGGATTGTGAGCGAATTGAACAAATTCACGCTCACACTGCGGACTGCGTTTGGGTCGTGGCTGGGGAGGAAATTACTCGGCAGGTGTGGAGGCGTCGGGGAGGCCGGCATCGGGCACGGTTTGTTGGTTTTCCGTTTTTTCTCTTAGACGACGCAGGCGATTTTTTTGACGATGTTCGTTGAGCTCTCCGCGTTCGTCGCGCTGTTTTAAGCGTTTCCAGGCGGACTCCATGAGTCGATGCGTTTCGTATTGAATATCGTCTTGATGCGCTTCAAACCACGGAATCAAATCTGGGTCATCGGTTGTTGAAAGCGCGCGAACCAACGCCAGCTGATAATTCCGGTATGGAAGAATGATTTGCATAGGGCCTCCTTCTTGAACCGGAACTGTCACAATGGGACAAAGATCGTCTTTTTGGCTTTGAGCCCATGCACGTTGAAGAGCTCGCGACGATTCAAAAACGCACATCACTTCAAGCGCATGCACGGCGGAGCATCGAACGAGCAAACTTTCTTCGGTCAAAGCCTCTTCAAACAACGGCAACAGGCGAGGCTCCTTTAATTCACCGAGAGCCCAAAGCGTAACGGCGCGAACACGTTCATTCTCTGCTTTGGCATTAGATGTATCGTCAAGGATTTTACGAAGTGGTTCGATGGCTCGTGTGTGTGTGAGACCGAGTAAGTAAGAGAGCGCAAGCGGTTCTTCGGCCGCTTCAGGTGTGTAGGCTAAGGTCTTGGCCTGATCTTGAGCTGCTTCACCGCCAATTTGCCCAAGTGCGATCATTGTTGCGAACGTAAGATCTGGAGCGTTCTTGGCGATTTCGCCCAACTTGGGTGCAAGTTCAGGAATTGCCAAACACCCTGCAACGTGTGCAGCTCGCGCGACAATGCCATGGTCTTGGTCGTTTAGCGCATCTTCAAGCACTTGGATCAATGCAGGCGTTGCTTTAAAGGTCAGTTTGGCCGCGATCATGTCTAATCCCTGGCGACGTGCGATGGGATCGCTCGAACGCATGGCTACAATCGCGAGACCTGGGTGCGTGAAACGCTTAAGAAAGTTTCCTGCTGCGAAGTTTGAGATCGCGACATAAACGGCGGCAAAGATGAAACAATACAGCCCTAAGCGACCAGACTTATCTTTGATTTGTAACTCTGGTGCGTCGTCGGTGAGCTCTTCCATTTCGACTTCGATGCGTGATTTTCCACTCTCAATGCGCGCATCGATGGCAGCCCACTCATCCTTTAGGAACTTTTGATAGAAGTTGACGCCGAAAAATCGTTCACCTAACGCGATGACCATGCTGCCAGCGGCGAGGAAACCAAAGACGAGCCACAACACAAAGAGTGACATGGCCGCACCGCTCGAAGCTGCATAGTGATCAAAATAGTAATGAAAGAGCGCGCCACCACCGAAAAACAAAAGATGCGTGATGATGACAAGCGTCAGGCGTCGTGCAGGCGTTCCGAAAAGCCTGCGGCGAATCGTCGATTGAGGTTGTGACATGGGAAATGAGAATGAGAATTAGAGCGAGTTCTTTGGTTCGGAGGGGAAGTAGAAACTGACGCCTAAAGTACCCGCGAAGTGGTTCTTCCAAGACTCGGAAGTGGAGACTTTTTGGTTGCCGCTACTGTCACGTGTGGCAACGGCGCTGTCGATGTCGCTGTAGATGTAGTCGCGGAATTGCAACTGAAGCGCGATCATATTCGTGAGGAAGATACGCGCGCCAACGCCAACGACGGGCGTGAAGGAGAATCCTTCAACATCTGCAGAGCCACCAGTTTTGGCAACGCCTGCACCTGCGAGGATGTGTCCATCGTAGTGGAAGACGTAGCGACCAAAGACCGCGAACTTACCGATGACAGGAGTGTAAGTGAGTTCGGCGGTGGCAAGCATGTTCAGCTCGGTGAAGGCGCCTACGCGTTCGCTGCGTTCCGCTTCGATGCGATCACCCAAATCGGTGTTGAAACCAACAGATCCAAACGCAGTTAGGCCAACTGCCAGTGGATCTAAAATGTGGTAGTTGAGCGACGCACCAAAAAGCAGGTTGCGCTTGAATGAATCGCCCAGCGTGAAACCAACTGTGGGAGAAGCTTCGAACCGGCTGCCGCGAAGCATGAGCTGGTTACGAATGACATCGCTACCTTCGAGTCGCTCTAACGCAGAACGACGCGGACCTTGAATACCGGCTGCCATCGAAACGGACGGCAAAGCCAACGCAAGGAGCAGGGCAGCACGACTGAGGAATTTAGCAGTCTTTTTCATCATGACCGACGCCCTCCTCACCGAAGTTCCTTGTACTCAAAGGTCGGCGGAATGAAGAAGCTGATACCGCCGCTGAAGAGCACGTTGTTCACGAGTACGCTTTCAGACGGGTAATCTTCGATGAAGATGTTGTCGCGAACTTCGAGGTTGACCGTGAACCACTTCGACAACATGAAGCGAGTGCCGGCACCAACGCTCAAGCTCGGGTGACCGCCCAATTCCGTTTGCGCGTAACCAGCACCCACCAACGCGTAGATGTCCCACGGGAGGATCCAGTTGTTGAAGAGCGCGAACTTACCGTAAATCGGTGCGTACTGGAATTGGAGGTTGGCGTACCAAAGGACTGTGGAGATCTGCGGGTAAACCTCGTAGTCTTCCAACACCTGGTGGAATAAATCGCTTTCGCCACCCAGCGAGTACGCAGCGTTGATGCCGATGCCCATGACCTCGGTGAGGTGATAGGTGAGCGTGCCACCAGCAACGAAGACGTTTGTAAGCGAATCGTTGATGTTGGTGCCGATGAAAGGTGCGAGTTCAACGCGCTTCTTGCGCAAGAAGGGACGACGCTGAATGACGCGCACCAAGTCACGCTCGGCTTTTTTCGCTTTCTGGTTGCTCTTCGCAACTTCGCCGGTGTCGATGGCATCGAAGTTGAAATCTTCAGCACCAACGGGACCGACGGGATCGAAAACCGAGTCGCTGCCAGCGGAATTGGTGTCGTTGACATCAAATGTCATGTCGCCACCTGTTTCGTTGACATCAAAGGTCATGTCGCCGCCAGATTCGACTTCATCGAGAGAGAAGTCCATCTCGTCTTGTGCGAAAGCGGTTCCCGCACAAAAAGCGAGCGCGCCAAAAAACAGCTTGAGATCGATTCGACGCATGAATACCCAGGCTCCTAAGCTGTGAGTGAGTATCACGCCCGCGCTCGCCCTGCAACTACCTGTTAGGCTTTTGCGCTTAGGCATCTCCGAAAAGAGCTTCCGTGAAGGCTTGAGGATCGAACGGACGCAGATCGGCGACGCGCTCACCGATGCCAATATAGCGGACTGGCAAGGAGAGTTCGTCGCAGACACCAATAATAACACCACCTTTGGCTGTGCCGTCTAGTTTGGTCAAACAAAGACCGGTGACAGACACAATGCTTTGAAATTCGCGGGCTTGGCTGAGTGCATTTTGGCCGGTGGTTGAATCCAAGACCAACCAAACTTCGTGCGGAGCACCGGGAAGCGCTTTACCCGCGACGCGGTACAACTTGGCAAGCTCGTCCATGAGCTCTTTTTTAGCCTGAAGTCGACCGGCGGTATCGATGAGCAAAATGTCGATTTTTTCTTTTTCGGCGCGTTTGCAGGCTTCGAAAACCACGCTTGCAGGATCGGCTTTTTCAGGTCCTTTCACGAGCGGCACGTCTGCGCGATCAGCCCAAACTTCAAGCTGTTCAACTGCTGCGGCGCGGAACGTGTCGCCCGCTGCGAGCATGACGCGCTTGCCTTCAGCTTTGTACTGCGCTGCGAGTTTGCCGAGCGTGGTGGTTTTACCAGCACCGTTGACGCCCACAACCATCACAACGAATGGGCGATGCTGCGTAAAATCGAGCGGCTTGCTGGATTGGCCTAAAATATTAGCGATTTCGTCTTTGAGACTGGCCCAAACTTTGGCGGGATCTTTCAGCTCACCGCGCTTGGCACTCTCTTGAACCAAATCGACCAATTTTTGGCTGGTCTTCACACCGATGTCAGCGGTGAAAAGCGCCTCTTCGATTTCGCCCAAAAGCGCATCGTCAATTTGGCGCTGACCAGAAAATAGACGCCCCAAGCGCTTGATGAAACCTTCGTGCGTGCGGCGCAAACCCTCGCGAAGCGTAGCTCCAGCTGCTTCCATGCGAGCCGGGCGGGCGAGAGCTGCTGGCTTTTGAGCTGGCTTTTGAGCTGGCTGAGAGGCCGGTGCTTCTTCAGCTTTTTTTGCGTTGTCTAATTGAGAATCGCGCGTAGGCGGTGGCGTTTCTGCAGCGCTGGCCAATCGAACGCGAGTGCGACCATTGGCATCTAAGCCGCTTTGAACTTCCGGAATCGCAAACGCTTCACGCGCTTCTGCCTGAATCGTCTCAGGCGGACGCGTTTTGTATTCGGCGGCTGGCTGTTGAATCTTTTTTCGTTCAGGCAGCGGCACGTTGCGTTGCTTTATGGCCTTCACGACGAGGAAGATGATCACTGCAGCAATCGTGCCGTAGACCACGTATTCCATCGTCGGGTTTGCGGCTTCTCCCGGCTTGACGGCTTGCATCAATTCCAATGTTGTAGCGCTCATGCGACTCCTCAGGCCATGCGGACGCTGACCAATTTGCTGATGCCGGACTCTTCCATCGTGACGCCGTAGAGGACGTCGGCGATTTCCATGGTTCGCTTGTTGTGGGTGATGATGACCACCTGGCTCATGCGCGAAATTTCAACCACAACTTCGTTGAAGCGGCCAATGTTGGCTTCATCGAGCGGAGCGTCGACTTCGTCCAAAAGGCAGAATGGGCTTGGTTTGACTTGGAACACGGCGAAAATCAACGCAATTGCGCACATCGCCTTTTCACCGCCGGAGAGCAATGTGACGTTTTGCACTTTTTTGCCGGGCGGACAAACCAGCATTTCAATACCGGTTTCGAGCAGTTTTTCGGGCTCGGTGAGAACCAATTCCGCTTCACCACCGCGGAACAATCGAGGGAAGAGTGCTTTAAACCGCTCGTTGACTGCGTTGAATGTTTCTTGAAACAGGCGGCGACTGGTTTTGTCGATTTCCTCAATCGCTTGTTCCAAATCGCTCAGAGCTGCCAGCAAATCATCGCGCTGTGCTGTCAAAAACTTCGATCGTTCCTCAACTTCGGCGCATTCTTCGATGGCGTACAGGTTTACTTCACCCATGCGCTCAATTTGCTGTTCCAAATTTTTGAGGTGCTCGCGATCTTCGCTGGTTGGCAGCGTTCGTTGGTGGTGATCAAAGAGAATTTCGCCCAATGGCATTTGGAAGCGCTTTTGCATGTCTTCTTCCAGGTGAATGCGTTTGAGCGCGCAGGCTTGAACCTGCAATTTTTGATCAACGACAACTTCTTGAGCTTTTTCAAGAGCTTGGCGTGCTGCTTTTAGTTCGCCTTCAACTTCTTTCACGCGCGCCGCCGATGCTTCTGCCGCTTCTTTCGCAGCGTTCACCGCCATGGATGCATCCGCTGCAGCTGTTTCGGCCGCATCTTTTGCTTCATCCAAGGACGTGCGTGTTTCTTCGAGCGCTTCCAAGCGATCTTGGCGATCTTCTCGTGCAATTTCAGCACGTTCCGCACGATCGGCTACATCTGAAATCTGGCGTTCAATGCGATTGGCTGAATCGCGAGCTGCTTCGTAGCGCTCACGTCGCGCGACAGCTTCATTTTCAGCTTGGTGGTAGGCGTTGACCGCATCTTCCTTTGCGATTTCAGCCTGCATCACCGCTTCTTCGATTTCAGCTTGCTGACGTGCGCGGTCCGTCAAACCCGCTTCTATTTCAGCCAGCGCTTCTTCAGCTTCCTGAACTTCGATGAGCGCGTCGTCACACTGATCGCGCAGAGAGGCCACCATTTCAGCGAGCTTGACCGCTTCTTGATCGAGCTTGGTTGACTCTTTGGTGGCGCGCGTCAACTCGCTTCGCGCTTCTGCTTGACGCACTTCTGCGTCGTGGCCATCTCGACGAGCTTGCTCCTGTAAGAGCTCAGCATTTCGAACTTTTTGAGCAATTTCTTTGAGCGCAGTCTGTGTTTTCTCGCGTTCTTCGTTCAGGCTTTGCTGCGCTTGCGCAATTTCACGCATTTCACGGCGACGACTGAGTGGTGCTTCATCACCTTGCAGCGCGCCACCTTGCAGCAAACGACCAGATTCAATGCGCTCGCCTTGAAGTGTGACCAAAACGCCAGGCCAAGATTGTGCAAGTGACAGCGCGAGTTCCGCGTTTTCAACGACCAGTACGCGGCTAAAAAGTGAAGCTTGAAGTGCGTGCGCTTCGTTGTGCGGGCAAAGTTCGGACAAAAGTCCCAAAATGCCGGCGCCTGTTGGCGGAGAAGGTAGGTAACTCTCTGAATTTTCAAAGCTTTCGCTGGTTGCAGATTGCGCAGCCACAAACAAACCGCGCCCTCTCCCGCGACCTTGCAAAAAACGCACGGCTTTCAAACCGGTTTCCAGATTATCAACCAGCGCGCCCTTTAGAATTTCGCCCAACGCCGCTGCTGCTGCGCGTTCCAAATACTCAGGAATATCAAGCGCATCTGTGACAGCGCCACGAACACCTTCGAGCCCGCCGGCCAAAACCGCTTTGCAGCCTTCACCAAATCCTTCGCGGCGTTTTTCGAGTTCTTCCAATCCCTTCAAGCGGGTGTGCAGCGCAACTTGCTCTTCTGAAAAATGGCGATCGCGGTCGTTTGCAGCTTTTTGCTCGGCCTGAAGCGCCTTGACGTCGTTTTGAAGAGCGGCGAGTGCTTCCTGCGCTTCGCGCGTTTCCGCTTCGGCCTGATCCAAATCAGCGCGGAAAAGTTCAATTTGTTCGCGACTTTCCTGGCGATTTTCTTCAACTTGCGAGCGACGCTGTTCCGTGTCTTCCAGCTTTTCGCGCAAATCGATCGAGCGTCGACGTGCTGTTTCCTTGCGAGCGCGTGCCGTTGCTACAGCGTGTGCTTCTTCGGCTTCTTGACGACGCAGCGATTCTGCAGCCGCGCGTGCGTCTAAAAGCTTGCGCTGTGCGACTTTTTGCTCTTCGCGCAGTCGATTGAGCTCTTCTTGCTCGCATTCTCCTTGCTCTTCCAAATCTTCAATGCGTTGCCGCGCAAGTTCGCGTTCGCCTTCAAGTTCGGATTGGCGTTCTTTGCAGCGATAGAGCTCACTTTGAAAACTTTGCAGCTCGTTTTTGAGTGTAACGACTTCGCGCTCGGCCTGTTCGATGCGCTCTTTGGCTGCTTTTAACTGCGCTTCGGAAACCGCAAAAACTTCAGACGCACGGCGAAGCACGTCCTCGTTGGCTTTTTCTTCGATTTGTCGAGCTGCGCGCTCCGTTTCGACCACTTCAACTTGGCGTTTTTTGTCTT
>JAZUEA010000075.1:0-8380 GCA_045639945.1 Myxococcota bacterium | reverse complement strand
TAGAATTCGCTGGAGGCGGCGTCCATGGCGATGCAAACATCCTTGCCCGGAACGTAGCCGGCCTTCTCGATGGCTTCGACGATCGCCTTCAAAGCGGCTTCGTTGCTCTCCAGGTTAGGAGCGAAACCACCTTCATCACCGACGGCCGTGTTGAGGCCCTTGCCCTTCAAAACCTTCTTGAGGTTGTGGAAGACTTCGGCACCCATGCGGAGAGCTTCACGGAAGGTGTGGGCGGAAACCGGCATCACCATGAATTCCTGGATGTCGACGTTGTTGTCGGCGTGCGCACCACCGTTCAAGATGTTCATCATGGGGGTGGGGAGCGTACGAGCCATCGGGCCGCCCAAGTAACGGTAGACGGGCATGTCGTAGTAATCGGCGACAGCGCGAGCGGCGGCGATGGAGACACCCAAAATGGCGTTGGCGCCCAAGGTGTTCTTGTTCTCGGTGCCATCGATGTCGAGCATCAAGGCGTCGAGAGCGCGCTGATCGGTCGCGTCCTTGCCGATGAGGGCGGGAGCGATGTTCTTGTTGACGTTTTCAACAGCGTTCAAAACGCCCTTGCCCAAGTAGCGGTTGGGATCGCCATCGCGCATTTCAAGGGCTTCGTACTCACCGGTGGAAGCGCCAGACGGAACCATGAAACGGCCGAACGCGCCGCTTTCGAGGGTGACATCGACCTCGACGGTCGGGTTGCCACGGCTATCCAAGATTTCACGAGCCTTGATGTCAGCAATAATCGTCATAAGCGACTCCTTTCAAGTGCGGGCGCTTTCTACTCCAGAACGCGATTTTTAAAAAGAGAGAAGTCGCATTGAGTCGCATAAATAGCGCAGGCATAGCTTAAAGTAGGTTTTCTGAATACAATGTGCTCTTCATTTCTGGAGGCCATATGAATACGCGTGCATGTCTTTTTGTTGCCGCAGCTTTTTTCGGTGCGGGGTGTGACGATGATTCCAATCGTGATCCCATTTTGCAACCAGTTGGCGATGTGGAATTTCGTGCGAATCAAAGCGGATTTGTTGATCTTTATGTGCGCGATCCTGATGGCGATTCGTTGACGTGGAATTTCTCAATGGATCCGCCGCTTCACACCTCGACCGAAGGCGTGATGTCCAGACCGGCGCTCACAGAAATCGCACCAGGCGAGCACGCACGCTTCACGTGGACGCCAGGCGCTGCAGATGCAGGCACTACTTCAAAAGACTACGCCATTACGGTGACTGTCAGCGATGGTCGTGGCGGACAAGATGCGGTTCGATTTTTGCTCA
Organism: Myxococcota bacterium; assembly: GCA_045639945.1. Lineage (GTDB taxonomy): Bacteria > Myxococcota_A > Bradymonadia > UBA7976 > UBA1532 > UBA1238. Next base: position 7,109 of record JAZUEA010000075.1, on the reverse strand, counting down.
AAGTGGTCAACGATGGTGGTGTAACTCACGCAGGCACATTGAGATTTGTCGATCCACCAGGTGCTGGCATGACGGTCGATCCGACCAAAACGCCGTGCGTGAATTTTGATGTGCGTGTGAAGGGCGATTTAATTTCGCCAAACGACGTTTTTGTTGAAATGGTCGAGCCAAAAATTCCAACCGCCAATCTGACAGGTGCTGGAAAAGATTGGCATTTTAACTGGTGCCCCACTCGCCAGGAACTCGCAGAATCGCTCATGCACACCGTTGCTTTTGAAGCGGGCCACTCAAATTCAGATGTGGTAGCTGAAAAGCGATTTTTGCTGCGATTCAAAGGCACGGTTTCAAATGATTGTGCAGGTGCTGCGCCCACCATTTCTCATACGCCACCCACGGAATTTGTGGGACCGCTCAACTACACCATCGACGCGAAAATCGAAGACGATATGGGATTTAAGTCCCCGCCATACTTGGTTTTTAGCACTTCTCCTGCATTGAATGGCGACACGTCTGGTTGGGAATTAGTCCAGTTTGCAGCGCAGTCCACTCCCAATCAGTGGAGCGCTCAAATTCCAAATTTGGATTTGAAAAGCGGTGAGTCAGAAACCGTTTATTATCAAATCATTGCGGTTGATAACGACGATCACACGGGCACTGCTTGTGATCACTCAACAGAAAGTCAGATTTTCCATTTCACAGCAAAAGGCGGCTCTGCGTCTGGCGTCACGTACGGTGCATGCGAACCATGCAACAGCAATGCACAATGCGGCGGCCCTAATGATTACTGCGTCAGTTTGCGAGGTGGTTCCTATTGCGCATACGCTTGCAACAACGGCGGTTGTTTAAATGGCGATCAATGCATAGAAGCTGAATCAATTAGCGGTGTTACGTCTTTTCAGTGTCTGCCAATTGGACTTGATTGTGTAGAACACTGTGTGATGGACGATTTTGAACTAAATGGCCGAAATAACACGGAAATCACTGCTTCGAATATTAGCTCAGGTTTCTATTCCGATTTAAGTATCTGTGGCAGTGATATTGATTTTTACAAAGTGCCCGTTGAGTCTGGACAATCCATTTCGGTTCGAATCGATTTTGTGAATAGTCGCGGTGACTTAGACCTCGCAATGGCGCTTCCTGGAGACGGCGGGCAGTATCGATATCAAAGCTTGTCTGGCGAAAACAATTTTGAACAAGTGCAAGAGCGCTGCATTGCTGCTTCTGGCATGGCTTACATCGCTGTTCAAGGATGTGATTCTTCAGAAAACACTTACAGCATGTCTGTGAATGTTGACTCAGGTTCTTGTAGTGATGCTTGCACGAACGATGCTTATGAAGAGACCACTGGCAATAATAACAAAGATCTCGCTTCGTTGGTTTTGCTGCCGTTTTCTGAAACTTCTCTTCAAATCTGCCGCGGTGACGAAGACTTTTACGCATTTTATGCCGAAGAAGGTGATTACATTGGTGTGATTGCGCAGTTTGAAAATCTCAATGGCGACTTAGATATTTATCTCTATGATGAGATGGATAACTTGCTTTCGTCATCTGCGTATTCTCGTGATATGGAAATTATTGAAATTAAAGCGTTTTACAGTGGATTCTATTATTTGAAAGTCGTTGGCAGTTCGCCGTCGATGGCTAACTCTTATGAGTTGTGGATTGAGAGTGAACGCCGCCAATTATGCCGAACTTCTGCTGAATGTGATGCTGGTTTCTATTGCAACGGAACGAATTGCATTGAAGAAGATTGCTCAAATGTAATGTGCTACAACAATCACACTTGTGTCTCATTGACAGCTGGTTTCAGCGTTGAAGAAGCGGGCGGTCGATGTGCCTCATTTTGTGAAAGTGACGCTAACTGTCGAGTTGATCTGGGTTATCGCTGCAAGCGTTTTGAAGATTACACTTTCGCTTGTGCGCAAGAAGGCAACTACGAAGTGGGCGCTCGTTGCAACTCCTATTACGATTGCGCCGGAAAATCCGTTTGTTTTGGCGTAGATACAGGCGGTTATTGTACAATCGGCGGTTGTGACGAAGACGTCAATGACATCAGTTATCCCACTTTTGTTTGTCCGCCATTCATGGTTTGTGATGCCATTTTAGGTTATCCCGCCTGTCTGGTTGAGTGCAGCAGCAATGATGATTGTCGCGCATTGGACGGTCACAGCTGTGAATGGATTGGTGGTTCGCGAGCGTGTGTACCATGATGAATAGCCTTAAATTGATTGCGATTTTTGCTGCATTCGCGCCGCTCGCATGCTCTGAAAACGACGATGTTGTGATAGACGCCGGCGTTTCGATGCGATTTTCAGTGGACAGTGTTCAGGCCAAGATGGTTTTGCCTGGCACGACCATTATGCTTCGAGGCGTTGGGTTTATTGAGTCAGCTGCGTACTCTGCTGAAATTGTTGGAAAAATTGATTCGGTTGAAACGACTTTAATAGCGGAAGTTCGCTACGTTTCGCACGATCAACTTTCACTGACGTTTACGCCTGAAAGCATTCAATCTGCGCCGGAAGGTCCGTTTTCGGGCGTGTTACACGTCACCATGCGCAAGGGACTCGACACTGCGGCTTCGGAATCTACTTTAATTTCAGAGATTTACCATTCAATTAAGCCGTCGATTTCTCGATTGTCCGAATTGGTCTATCCCGCAAGTTCAATTGAGGTCGTGGGGGCGAATTTTATTGGTGGTAGCGAAGGATCCACGCATTTTGAGCTTCAAGGTAATTTCGTGCGTGAGCGCGATTTTGCTGAGCTGCCGTTTTCGGTTTCAAATGCGCCGGCGTCGAGCGAAGTGGATTCAGCACGCGATTCGCTCAGTTTTATTTTTGATCCACAGTTTGTGGGCATTGAGCCGGGAACGCTCACTGCTCGTATTCGCGCTGTGAATGAGGGGCAAAACTGGAGTCGCGAAGGCGATTGGTTGGAAACGTCGCTCGAATTGCTGCCGCCGAGCGTTTCTGGTTACACCGATTCTGCGAGCCGAGGTCAGCGTATCTTCTTTGATGGTAATGGTTTTCTGGGTGGAAAATGGGGCGGAACGACCTCACTTGAAGTGGAAGGCGAGCTCGAAACGAAAGCGGGCAATTCGTATTTGAGCATGGAGCTTTATCCGGAGTGGCGCAGCGGCGAATTACTTGAACACGTAATGCGCGTAACTTTTGATAATAATTGCGAAAGTTCTGAATTCGGCGCTAATGCAGGTTACTTTAGTGGCACCGTTCGGCCGGTTATCAATTTCAAGAATTCTCGCGTACAAGGTTCTGAAATTCCTTTTGAATTTCGAGTGTTACCCACAAAACAGGTTGTACAGCTCAGCTTTTTGCCAGCTTTTGTAGATGCGCTCCGGCTTTTTGGTTTGAGAAATTTCAGCGCTGAGGTGCGCGATCGCATTGTTGAAGTGGTTGAGCGCGATTACAGCGGTATCAATCTCGAAGTGAGAACTTCGGAAGTTGCTGATTTTGCTGAATATTCCATTGTAGAAATCGGCGGTGCAGATCCGAATGGTCAAAATCTCTTTGGACTCGACAGCACGCCAGGCTTTGACGAATGCAATCAGCGGTTGGACGACAATTTAGCTGGCGCCAACCTGGACAACGGTGGTTCGTACGGCGGCATTTTTGTGGAGCCGTTTATTCAGCTTTCCCCCACGCTTTCTGAGGCACCGCTGTCGATAGCAGATCCTAAATTCGATGAAGTTTTCAGCACTTTCATCACAACTCCGGCTGGTCCAAACGAACTTTCTGGTCCACGAGCGCAAGCGCTTTTGCTTGCGATTCGTACACTTGGAAATGTGGTTGGCAACACGGTGAGTCACGAAATTGGCCACTCGCTGGGCCTTACTCGTGTGCCAGGGTGCGGGATTTACCACAACGAACCTGGTGATTTTCAAATCATGGATTGCGGGACAGATCGTCCATTTTTGGAGCGCGCCGAGTTGGTTGAAGGTCAAGAAGGGCGTCCTGCCGTTTGGACGCCTGAGAATCGAGCTTACCTTGAAATGATTCTGCCGCTTCCTGATTGATCCTCTTGCCAGCGCGCGGTCTGCGTGTCATCTTCCGGGTTCTTTCTACGTTAAGTGCGAGGAACTAGACATGCTCGATTTCCGAGGAGTTTCTCTGAGCAGAGCTGGACGGCAATGCCTGAATCGATGCTCATTTGAAGCTCTAAACGGTGAAATCCTCGGGATTGCCGGGCCAACAGGGTCAGGAAAAAGCGCACTTTTGCAGATTGCTGCGGGTGTTACCGCGCCGGAGCGTGGAATTTTGGCATTTGAAGGACGCGATGTAACGCGTTCGCTCGACCTTCTGCGCAGTGTCGCTGGACTTGCGGGTGAGAATTTGCCCGGTCCGTATGATGTGACGGGCCGCGTGTGGCTTGAGCTTTGGCGTGAGTTGGATTGCGTTCCTCGTGGTGAGCATCGCCAGCGTTTAAAGGCCGCGCTTGCAATTTTTCCGGTTTCGCTTTCGTTGCCGATTCAAGCGCTGTCCTGTGGTGAGCGGCAGCGATTGGCGTTGTTGCGCTTATGGTGCCGCCGTCCAAAGCTGTTTTTGCTCGATCATCCGAGTGCACCGCTCGACGGTTACGGATTGCTTGCGTTGACCCAATCTCTCAAAAAAATCGTGGAAGAAGGTCACACCGTAATGCTTGCGGAATCGTCGCCTCATTTGTTGACGGCGGTTTGTGATCGAGTGGCGCTTTTGAGGCAAGGCGAGGTGATTGCAGTGGTTGAGCGCGACGCGCCAACGTTTGCTGCTGACATCGCTTCAACGCTTGGGTGGGCAAGTTGAATCGGCTGCCTTCCAGTTTTTCTTCTGTAATTATCACACTTTATCGCGTGTTAAGGCACTCTTCACGCGGATTAGCGGGACTTTCGTGTTTGTCGCTGGTGTTATTGCCGATCACCGGCGAGCTCATGTTGAGTTACCAAGTTTCGCAATCTTCTAATGGTGCAAGTGTTCACGGCTTGGTCTGGCCGCTTGCTGTGCTGATTTGGCGCGCAGTGATTGCGCTTGCGGTTGCAGGTTTGGCTTCTGAGGCTGCGCCTGATGAACCAAAAGTGAGCGCACGCGTTTTAGGTGGTGTGCTTTCCGGATTATTGGCAGCGCTTGTCGCTTTTTTGGCGGCTGTGCCAGCTGCCGTTTGGTTTTCAAAGTTGGGCGTTTCGCTGGAAGGCGCTTCGCTTGCGGGAGCTGCGTTTTGTCCAGCGTTTACAGCTGCGGCGGCAGGTGCTGTTTCTGCTTTTAAACCGGGCGTTTTGGCGGCCATGGTTGGATTTGCGGTCGCCAGTTTGTTGATTGTGCTCACTTAATCGAGCGATTCGTCGGCTTCGTCCTCTTCGTCTTCAGAAACTTTCGTAAAGATTTCCGAAGCATTTTCTGTTGATTCGGCTTCTGGCGCTGGATCAGCCTTTTTGGCAGCAATGACCGGTTTGTTGGTCACGCGCTCAACGGCAGCCCAGAGTTCTTCCAAACCCAACCCTGATTCTGCAGACCAGGCAATCACGCGACGTGCTGGTAATCCAAGCTTTTTGGCAATGCGTGCGACTTCAACGCCGCGCTTGCTGGGAGCCACTTTGTCGCATTTGGTCACAACAGGAATGATGACATAACCCGAGCTGAGCGCGACTTGGATCATGTCCAATTCGAATTGGGCAGGGTCGCGACGAACGTCGATGAGCAGCATAACGGCGCGCAGAGATTCACGGCTCTTGAAATAGAGCGACATCATTTTTCCCCACGACCGCTGCATTTCGATGGGTACTTTGGCGTAACCGTAGCCTGGTAGATCACAAATGGTAAAACTATCGTTTACCATAAAGAAATTGAGGAGTTGCGTTCGTCCAGGCGTGCTCGAAACTTTAGCCAAACGCTTGCGATTGACGAGTCGATTCAGCAAGCTCGACTTTCCCACGTTGGAGCGACCTGCGATTGCAATTTCTGGGCATGTGGTTTGCGGATAGTGATCTGGATGTGTAGCGCTTTGCAAAAACGCGATCTGGCGAACGTGTGGATTCTCTGCCATTTTGAATTCCTAAATAAAATAAATGGGTTACGGTAAATCGAGCTGGTCACGGAGTGCTTGGTATTCGCTCGACCACGCGTCACCGGATGCATTTCGCATGGTGAAAACGCGATTTGTGGTGGGCTTATTTGAATGCCGCGCACAGATATAAACAGTGAAAGTGGCCGGTTCACCAGGGCGGGGAAGAATTGAAATTTGCTCAATTAATGAGAGATTTGCATTTAAAATCGCAGATTTCCCACGTTCTGCGCCGTGACCGTCCATGAGCAAAACAGCGCGTCCGGTTTCGGACAAGTGAATCGCCACGCATGCAACGTAACTCTCGATGCCACCGCGAATTTCAAATCGACCAGCTGCGCGTTCTTCGTTTGCAGGCAAAATGCCGGTGCCCATCGGCATAAACGGTGGGGCACCTAAAATCAGATCAAAATCCAATTCGCCCTGCAAAATGGTGTCGTCGCGCAAATCTGCGAATCGTGGATCATACCGATTTTCAAGGTGATTTAGTCGTGCATTGCGTTTTGCGAGCAAGTGAGCCGATTCAACCGCTTCAAGCCCAATCGCCGAAAGCTCTGGCAAAACGGACAGGCAGTAAAGCGCAACAGTACCTTTTCCCGAGCCCAAATCGAGCAAGCGTTTGGCATTTGGCGCTGCTTGAACGCCAAATCCAGCGAGCAAAACGTCGTCAGAAGTCGCGCGATGTCCGCGTTTGTGCTGTAAAATCAAAAGTTTACGGCTTAGCGGATCGAGCGTCTCGTCTGGGCCGGCCGTGAGATCTGACTCATTCATAAACATTAATCGAAGAAATCTTGTGCGCTGCCTTGCTCGATGTCGATGAGCGAGTTGCGGATGCTGACGTAGTGATCGTAGCGGTGTTGCGCAATTTCGCAGCGCTCGAGTGCAGCTTTGACGGCGCAGCCGGGCTCTTCCAAGTGGCGGCAGTTGTTGAAGCGGCAACCTGGTGCGTAGTCGGCGAATTCAATGAAGTGATCACGCAACGTGTCCGGATCGAGCTGCCAAATCCCCAAGCTGCGGATACCGGGCGAATCGATGACGTCGCCGCCGCTCGGCAAGTGGAA
>JAZUEA010000074.1:0-1522 GCA_045639945.1 Myxococcota bacterium | reverse complement strand
CGCATGAAACCGACACGACCGGCTTCAAAGCGTGCGCGGATTTTGTTTCCCATTGTGGCGTTTTTAATCTGTGCGCTGCTCGCGCCTGGCGCGATTATGCTTTTGGGCATGCTGTTTTTGGGCAATTTGCTCTCGGAATGTGGCGTGACCGATCGCTTGGCGCAGACGGCCAAAAATGCACTGATCGACATTGTGACCATTGTATTGGGTGTTACGGTGGGCGCATCGACCAACGCCCATTACTTTTTACGCCCGGAATCATTAAAGATTTTTGCTCTTGGCGCACTGTCATTTGCGATTGCTACGGCGTGCGGTGTGATTTTTGCCAAGATCATGAATCTGATTTGGCGGCACGATAAAGTGAATCCCATCATCGGCGCGGCTGGTGTATCAGCAGTTCCACATGCTGCGCGAGTTTGTCAGGTGGTGGGGGCTCAAGCTGATCCGCAAAATTACCTTATCATGCCTGCACTTGCGCCTAATTTTGCGGGTGTGATTGGTTCGGCTGTTGCAGCGGGCGTGTTGCTCACGGCGTTTACATCGTCTAGCCCTGTGGCTTCGGCGGTAGAAATGGTGTCGCGAATTTGCGCTGGCCTTTGATCCTCGTTATTTGCGGCGCAGCGCGTCCCGTTTTAGCTGATGAAAACGAGATTTACGTTTCAGCGTCGGGCGTTTTGCGCTCCGCAACGCTTTTGCGACCAACGGCGCTTGATTCGAAGAAAACCGCGGAACCTGCACCGGAGCGCGCGCTTTTAGGCGGTGGTCGATTGTCGATTGAGTTTGGATTCGCGGAGCAATGGCGCGTTGGTGTTGTGGCTGGCGCTGAGTGTTCTGAAGAGTTGACGCGGTTGGCCGGGATTGGTGGCCGAGAACGCTGGCATGTGTTTCAAGGCGATTTTGCGACAACGCTTGCGTGGAGTCCCGAAGGTGTATTTCAACCGATTGCTCGCGTAAAGGCAGGTTTGGCAAAGCAAATCGTCTACGACCATGTGCTTGAAAAATGGAATGAACGCGTGAAAAGCGATGTCGGTGAATCGACGTGGCAAATCTTGGTCGGCGCAACTGCTGGATATTATTTGAGATTTTCTGAATTCTGGCGCTTGGAATTGAGCGCAGACGTTGAATATCAAAATGGTTGGCTGTTTGGCGGATTTTTAAGCGTGGCGTGGTCGTTCTATTTGTGACTCGCGTCAAAATCCTGAATTAAATCGGGCGCTTCGTGACGCGTAAGCAATCTGTGCAAACGCCCTCTAAGCAGGTAAGGCCGGCGCTGCATTCGGTGTAGTCTCCGCATTCTTCGCCGCGAGCGGTGCCGCTGGTTCCAACCGGTGAGCAGGCGGACGAGACATCTACGCGCAGCCAGAAGAGGCCTTGGGGTGCACTCGATTCCAAACTTGCGCCGCCGCCGCCGCCGTAAACCACGAGAACGTCGCCTTGACGCTCGGTTTTATACGTGGCCAAGTGGCTAGTTAAGAGCAAATCCACATCGGCGCGTTCCAAGATCGCCAGCAATCGAGCGCCT
>JAZUEA010000073.1:0-2897 GCA_045639945.1 Myxococcota bacterium | reverse complement strand
AAAAAGTCTCGGAGTACATTTTGGGTTCATCTGACGCGTTCAAAAAAGTCTCGGAGTACATTTTGGGTTCATCTGACGCGTTCAAAAAAGTCTCGGAGTACATTTTGGATTTTTCTTCTGTTCAAAACGATTTTAGAAATCTGTTTTGTATGTCTCCAGAAATCTCTTTTCAATGAGTCAATGAGTTATTTTGCGTCAAAATCTTTAAGCTAAAGATACGTTTAAGCGTTTGATATTGCAATAAAATACTTGAATCAAATGCAAAATATGTTCAAACTCTTTATCAGTTATTTCGGTTGCTTTCAAAAGCTGTTTAGACGGTTTAACGTTGTTTCAAATCAATGTCTAATAGCAGCTTAAGGGTTGATGAAAACTTTCGATCAACTTCGCAAAGCAATAGGAGGTTTTAAAATGAAGTTTTGGATCACGCTTACAGCTTTGTTTTGCTCTTCTCTGGCATTCGCAGAAGAAAGCAAAGACGCGGATGGCTATATTATTTATAGCTATAATGAATCGAGCCACAGTCATCTGTCTACAGTGGTTCTTCCTGATAAAAGCACCAAAACGTTTAAGTCTCCCTACTTTGTGTATGGTGACAAGGTCTACCAGCTTTTGCGCAACAAGCGAAAGACCAGTTACACCCCCTGCGAGTGTTTAACCTACAATGGTCCTGCCAAGGGAACACCAACATGTCCACAGGGTGCTCAAACGAAGCGCACTGAAATTGTGCAAACCGCAGTACTGCGTAATCTGACAACCAAGAATAATGTGTGGGAGAACATTTCAGATGAACCACGCATCGAGAAGTTGGACCTAAACCACAAATCCAACTTTTCAACCGCAGTGGTTGCAGGCGTAGTGGGCAAATACGTTTTATTTAACGACTGTGCCAGTCTCTACCAGTGCAATCAGCCTGAACCTGTTTCATCTTGCCGTTCCGTTGTCTTTGACTTGGAATCAGAATCAGTTGTGCCGCTTGAGCAAATGAAGCTTTTGGGGCTTCCTACTCAAAAAGACATGATCCAATTACCATGGCCAGACAGCGTAAAAACCAAAGATGAATCCAAAGCGAAGATGACCCCTGTTGGGTTGTCGACTCGTTGGACCAAAGACCAGATTTTCTTTGATTTGCGCATTGAGCGCGACGCCTGCGCGACCTGCACCCATCAAGAGTGGTCGAGCAACAAAGCCACCCAGATGATTTCGGCCGTTTGGTCTAGCAAAGACAAAAGCAAAATCAAACTTGGCAAAAAGTTTGTAAAAGCCTCTGAAATCCCTGGGCTCGCTGACGGATTCTTTTCTGTACCCACAGAAATCCTCAATACTGCCAGTGGCACCATTTTGGGCATTCAGCGAATCCCCAATAGCCCCAGCGTTATGCAATTCCTAGAAAAGAAAACACTGCGTAAGTTTTAAGGCATTATCTGTCATGAATCTCAAAACCCTCGCGCTTCTTTTCATTCCATTTGCTGCCACTGCTGCGCCCAAAGCGAACTTGGCGGATTCACTTTCACTCTTTCTCCAAAGGCAAAAAGACAATTTACCCGAGCTTGGTGCTTTTGGAACAATGCTTAAAGATGTTTCGTTGGATCAAAACACGCTCACCTTTACAGCATACGAAAGCTTTGTGCCCAATCAGAAAACAAACTTTACGACGTTCGCAGCCAGTTCGTCTCAAAAGCAGTTTTTTGATCTGATCACAAAGCACATGACCGCTTCAATCTGCAACAACCGTCAACTCAAAGCCTTTCTTAAGGCTGGTGGTACTGTGCAGTACAACTACCTCAAGCACCCAGAGGTCAATTTATCTCCAAAGCCCCACCCCCAAAAACTGCTGAGCTTTACGATTAAAGACGCCACTTGTTCTAAGATTGAAGCTAAAGCCTTTAAACTTTCGAACGAGCAACTTTCAAATTTCATTTTGCATGAGCAACCTTTCAACTCAGGCACTTGGTCTGTGGGCCTAGACTCTTTAATGGTAAACACTGTTGAAGTCTCTAAAGACACAGCGGATGAAATTAAAGAAGATCTAAAATCGGTTGAAGACTTCTATAACCAAGACTGGTGTTCTAATTATCCATCACTCCGCGCATTTTTGGACAATGTGAGAGAAGTTCACATCGTGCATAAATCCGATGATGCCGTGTTCCACACTCACAAGATTACTTCAAAAACCTGTAATACCTATTTACAACAAAGCATTCGTGACTACTTAAAGAAGTCCAACGATCATTCTGGCGCGCTCTCAAACTGGGGCATCAGGTTTTTCGAAGCAAAGCAAGCGAAAGACAATTCGATCAACTGGATTTATGATTTCCCAGAAGACTCACTCGCGGCGAAAATGTTCACTTCGCCTTCAAAGAATGAATTCGTAAAAACCCTCATGGCCTTTGAGCGCCAACTTGCCTGCAATAGCAAACAAGAAAGAGAGTTTTTGGACTTTACTGGTGCGCTTCATTACACCTACAGATACAAAGGCAAGAAGGTTGCGACACTTGACCTAACCCCTGCGGACTGTTCAACAAAGCAACCGCCGCTTTCGGCAAAAGCACTTAGCGAATTTATACTTCCCTTGTTAGGCACGGACAAATGGAGCGTTAACCCGGACGGTTCATTGGTAAATCAGGACAAATCGCTCGAGTCTGAATTATTAGAAACTTCTGAATCAGACCAAACGCTTTGTAACCAAATGCTCTACGATTGGTGCCAAGAGGAAAGCGATAAAACACTTTTAGCACTGACTTCGAGCATTCACCTTTTTGATAAATCCTCTTCGAACGGTGTTTATCACTGCGAAATCTTGTTCGATCAGTGTTTTAAGCGCAATGAACGCCTCATTGATGAACAGATTGCGCACCCTGAGGATTTTATTAACGCGCAATTTTATATCGGTGAAG
>JAZUEA010000072.1:0-3094 GCA_045639945.1 Myxococcota bacterium | reverse complement strand
AGAACGACATGGCTACGATCCGACTTTGAGTCTTGCGCAATTGCTGAAAGAAGCACCGATTCAGCAGGTTACCTGTGCGCGAGAGTTGTTTGCAAAGCTCGATGCTCACACTGAGCTTCGCGGTGATGAAGAAGCTTTGAGCGATTTTCGTGAAAAGACGGAAGCACTGGCTGAGGCAATTAAGCAGGATGCTGAAGCGAACAAAGCACTGCAGCTGTCAACCAAGACTTACGCTGATGCGACCAAAGCATATATTGCTGCTTATCGAAAGATGCGTAAGGCGATGATTGCAATCCTAGGTAAGCAGCTGGTAGAGGCTTCTTTTCCACAGTTTGTAATGATCACGAATACGCCGAGTAAGTCTTTAGACAATGAAAATTCTGGCGAAAAAGCCTAATTGAATTCTTCAGATTGTCGAAAGCCTAAAAAAAATCCCTAAGACGCGTCGATTCGCCTTAGGGATTTTTTGTTTACAGAAGATAAAGCCACTTTGGGCAGTTGTTTTGCCTGTGCTGCATCAGTCAGAGCACGTTACGATATTGTTGCAATCCGGATCAGCAACGCCGCAACCACAGTTGCATGTTTCGTCATTGTACAGCGCAGGATCACAAGTCCAATCAGACGGAACGGTGTACAGGCAGCGCGTGTTGTCTAAGCTGTCCACCACATTGCGGTAGAGTCGGCGGCCATCGATACCGAGCGCAGTTTCATTGTTGCAGTAGCTTCTTTCACACGAAGAAACTTTTTCGGTCGAGCAAGCAGGGTCATGTGCACCGCAACCACAGTCACAGAAAGAATCTGTGTAGCGTTCAGGATCACAAAGCCAGTTTTCCGGCACGCTGACTTCGCCATCCGTACAACCAGGAGCCGGAGTTTCACTGCAAACTTGGCCGTAGTCCTTCATGCAGTTGAGGCTTTGCTTTGAAATGCCGTTGCAGTAGGTCCAGGTGACACCGTCTGGCTCACAGTACCCTTCTGCTGACACGCCATCGTACTTGCAAAGACCGTTCACACACGAGATATCCTGACAGAAATTATAGATCGTGCAATCTTGAACGCCGTTCGGACATTCTTGGACGCACGTTCCATCAGCTGCTTTTTGGTAGCCAAACTGGCATTCTGTGCAAACGGCATCTTGAGCACTGGTGCACGTCGCAGCGGCGCAACCTCTGAAATTGAAACCACAAGGCATGCAGCTTGTGCCACCGTTTGCGGGATAGAAACCTTCGTAACATTCACTGCAAACGGAGTCGCCGTATCTTGTGCAACTGGTGTTTTCAATCGCGCAGTTAGACATTGCCTGGCATCGAGAGCATGCCGTTAATGTCGCGTTGTACTCATTACTCGCGCAAATCTTCTGGCACACACCAGAGTCAAGACGCCTGTAACCTTCACTGCACACAGGACATTGCGAGTCGAGTGCACTGGTGCAAGTGACAGTACTTTGGTCACTACAACCTGGCACGGCCGCACATTGTGAACAAGTATCGGTAATCGTGTTGTAATACTGTCCATCCGGACAATTTGCACGACAAGTACCGTCTTCAAGCAGTGTATAACCAGGAGCGCACTCTGTGCAGATCGAGTCATTTGCACTGTTGCAGGCAAGACTCTCTTGGTTCAAGCAGCCTGGCACAGCGTCACAGTACAAACACGCTTCGGTTGCTTCATCATAATAAGCGCCATCGCCGCAAGGTGCGAGGCATGTACCATCTGAACGCAGGTGATAACCCTCTTCACAGACAGAGCACTTCGAATCAAATGCGCTGGTACATGTAAGGTACACTGGGTCTTTGCAGCCTTCCATGAGTGTACAAAGCTTGCAGGACTCAGAAGCTTCGTCTAAATACGTGTTCCCTGTGCAAGGCGCAAAGCATTTACCGGTTCGCGTTAATGTATAACCAGGGAAACACTCTGTGCACTTCGCATCATTCAACCCGCTACACGTTACATGCTCGAGGTCAATGCAGTTATCTACACCAGGACAAGCGTTGCATTGCTGGAAGTCTTCATCGAAATAGAAGTAACCCAAGCAAGGATCACTGCACTTGCCTGTCTTTAGTAAGTTGTAACCCGGCTTACACTCTGTGCACTTCGAGTCACGCGCGGTTGTGCATTCAACCGAGTCAGCATCTAAGCAGTTTGCAACACTTGTACAAGGCGTGCATGCCTGGTCATCGACGTTAAAATACGAATGCTCATCGCAAGGCTCTAAGCATTTGCCGGTTCCAAGCAAGTTGTAATCGGGTAAGCACTGTTGGCAACGCGAGTTCTTAGCAGTGGAACAATTGATATACTCAGGACCTGCACAGCCCGGCACGTCTGTACAAGCGACACAACCTTGGGCATCGCGGTTGAAATACGAATGCGCCGCGCAAGGAGCAAGGCATGTACCGTTGGCAAGTAAGTTGTAACCGGTCTGACAGACTAGGCATTGTGAATCAGTTGCATTGGTGCACCTGAGATAGGATTCACCTAAACAACCTTCCACAGCCGCACAAGTTGTACATTGCTCTGTTGCTTCGTCAAAATACTCATTCGTTGCGCAATTGGCCACACACGTACCAGTTGCAGTCAATGAGTATCCAGCACTGCATGCTGTGCACTTCGAGCTAAGTCCATTGTCACACGTGAGATGTGCGCTGTCCTTACAGCCAATCACAGGAGAACATTGTTCGCAGGACTCAGTATTGACGTCAAAATAAGTATTCGATGCGCAAGGTGCCAAGCATGTGCCGTCTTGCCGTAAGTGATGGTTTGCAGCACAGACTGTACACTTCGAATCATTGGCGTTGCTACACGTTACACTCTCTCTATTTAAGCAGCCAGAGACAGCGGAACAGAGCTCGCAGACCTTGGTCGTATCGCTATAATACTCATTCGCTTGGCAATTAGCTTGGCACTTTCCATTGCTTTGCAGTGTAAACCCATCAAAGCACTGTGTGCACTTTGAGTCTGTGGCGTTGCTACACGTTACATGCTCTGCATCTACGCAGCCCGGCACTGATTCACACGCGACGCAGGACTTGGTCGTTTCGCTGTAATAGCTGTGCTCTTCGCAAGAAGTGATGCACGTGCCGTTTTGCATCAGCAG
>JAZUEA010000071.1:0-4171 GCA_045639945.1 Myxococcota bacterium | reverse complement strand
GAAGAAAATCCGGAAGATTCCCAAAATCTTGTGCTCTTGCGACCGGCGCCGGCTTCGCGTGTGGACCGCGCACTTTTTTGGACCACGATGCGTCGTTTGTTGGCGCTCAAGCCCATTCGGGTTTTGATCGAGTCGCCGGATGATTTGGATTGGGCTCTTCTCGATACGCTGCCTGAATCGCAAAAATCCTTGATAGAATCGTGCGATACGATTGATTGGGCGTCTTTCGCGTCGGGCAAAGAATCGGGCATTGTGATTGCGATTGAGCGCGCACTCGGCTGTTCTCGCTCAGAGCAGCTGGCAATGGCGGCGGGATTGCCGTTTGTCTCGCTCAAAGGTCCGGATGCGGAATCGGAAGGTGGCGTGGTTTGCGCGCCTCTGTCCGAAGATCTCGCGCAGGCCGTGATCGGTTTGGTCAACAGTTCTGCGCTGCGTTTTGAACTTTCGGCGCGCGGTCATGCGGCGTTGAATGAGCGACTGCATTCGATTGTGACGCAAGTTGCCAAAATTTATCGGCGTTGTGGCGCGATTTGTAATTGGCGTCCTAAGCCGTCGTCGCGCAGATTGCCGCGTGATTTGCTCGCGCCGCTGGGATTGCGAGCGCAGGCGCTTGGTCGCTGGTCGGTTGCAGGGCCCAATTTGCAAAATGAGCCCACACTCGAAGCGCTGTCCGAATTGTTGGCGTTGTTGAGAGCTGCGCGCCCAGATTCCGTTGCAGTGCTTGGAGATGCGGTTCTGCCTGCTGTTTATGCGGGCGAGGCGCTCCGGCTTGCTGGTTATGTCACGTTGATTTTGGGGTCGCCCAGCAAAGCCCAAATTGCAGCACTAGAGCGTCTCAGTTTGCCTTACAGCAAGGTGATTTCTGAGCCAGAAGCCGCCGATGTGGTTGTTGTGGCGTCCGATACCGAAAAACGACGCGGTCGCAACCTCACGATTCTATTTGCAAATCCGAACTTTCCGGTTTCTGAAGGTTTGTTGTTTGGCCATCTGGCGTTTGTTCAAGCACGCGGTGGCGGCGAGCTGCGTTTTCAGCCGATTCCATTTGAGCCCAAAGGCGAACTGCACGGCCGGGTTTTGCACGCGACGTTGGATGGCCACTTGGCCACAGCCGCGGATGCGTCCGTTGCAGCGTTGTTGTCCGAAAATGTGACAGGTTCGGTGGCGTTGGTGGGTGAGCGCGCTTGGAAGAGCGCAGTACCAGGCCCAGAGCCGCGCGTTTGCGTAACGGTTCACGGTTTGGCTGAGCTCGCGTCTGATTTCGATTTGGTCCATTTTTACGGCGATTTTGTGCCTGATCAGGTTCCGCCGCCAGTGGTTCAAACGCCGTCAGATGATCCACTGATTTGGATTGATACGAAGATGCCGGTTCCGTTTGGAACCGCATCGGACAACACGTTGGGCGAAAATGAGCTTGTCACCTACGTTTGTGTGGCGGATGTTAACGACAAAGCACTGTTTTGGCGTGTCGCGCGCTGTGTTTTAGAAGCGGTTCCCGGGCTTCATCTTGCGATTTCCGGCGATGATATGGTCGATGCTGCGTTGCGAGCGGAATTGCCCGATGCACTTCAGGCGCAAGTTCACTTGCTGGGCGATGATTTCGAGCTTTCGGCACGAGTTGCGGCGCAGGCGCTCTTGATTTTGTGCTTCGCCAAAGATGAGTGCTTGTTTCAACAGGCGGCGTCGCGTGGCATTCCGTGTTTGCTCGTTGGCGGAAAAAACGAAGACCAAACCCTGGGTTATCAAGTTTGCGCCAATGATTCTGCGTCGTTCATAGAAGCTTGGCGCCATTGGGTTGAAGATCCGGATGCTGCCGCTTTTGCTGGTAATTCCGCGCACTTAGATTGGCTCTCGCGTCGTGAAGTGTTTTTATCGACCACGCGACGCAAATACCTTGAAGTGCTGGGACCCAAATTTTCGTGTCCGCCCAGCGGTGATGTGGGGCCGCGCGATCTTTCTGCGTTGTTGCAGCAGCGTCTTATTCAATCCGAAGGGCGAACTTTTCCGTTGGTCAAGCATGGCAAGGTTTCGCCGCCATCGTTCGAAGTTTGCGATGCGATTTATCGATTGCTGCGAGCAGAAAATGCCCGTCGCGTCTTGGTGTTAGGACCACAGACGGAATGGATTGCACCGTACGCCGCTGAGGCGTTGCGTTTGCGCGACGGCCTGGTCATGGTCGAGCCGTCCGAAAATGTGGATGCTTGGAAAGATCTTTACTTGCCGGTTCGCTCGATTGTTCAGGGCAGTGTGCCTGATGCGCTGGAAGCGATTATTTTTGCTGGCTCGACAGCAAATCCACTTGAACTTGAGCGTTGGCAATACATTTTGAGTGCGCTTACGCCTAACGGCATGGTTTGTGCGACCGAAGGTGCTCCGCTTCGCCCCATTCTTCGAAAAGCGCAATTGCGCGCGATTTACATTCCTACAGAATCCGGTCTTTTCCTGGCGCGAACGCACTAAATAAGCAAAAAGTTGAATGCAAAAATGGTGCACGCAGACAGTATATATATGTCAGCGAAAGCGATTTTTGTGGGGATTATGCAGGGAAAGGTGGGGCGCTCAGGCTGGCTCAGAAGGGAACTGGAACATCCGGCGGCAGCGGATCAGGCAAAGGCTTGCAGGTGCAGTCGGTTACTGTCAGACCTTCGGTTTTCGCTGCCTGGTAGCGGGTGTCGCACAAATCGCGCGTCGCGAAGCGCTCTTCTTCTTTGGTGCCCGCGTTAAAGATGAACCAGTCTTCGCAGGGCAGAAGAGTCATGTCGATGACTTTCTTCAAGCCGTAGCCATCCAACGACGGATCTTTAACCCAAAGGTGCTCGGAAACGTAGAATTCAAACGGCTCGTAGCCAGGCTTTTCGAGCGTGTATTTGTCGACCTGTGTGATGTTCACGTCGGAAATTTCGGTCGGCGTACGCGCAGGACGGCCACAGTGCTTGCTTTCGATGTCGCAGGCTTGCGCTTCAGGGCAGTCGCGATCGTCGTTGCAGTCTGCAGAACCCGGAATCGGTGCAATGATCGGCTTGCCGTTCTTTAAAATCAGCGCCTGCACCGGATCGGACTCGATGCGAAGTTTGCCGTACTGCTTTTGCTTCGCCAGCTGCTCTTCCATTGCAACCAAGCGCTTTTCTTCAGCACGAGCAGCGCGGCGAGCCAACGCACTCTGGTTTGAGAGACCGTAAAAGAAGTAAATGCCGGCAGCAAAAGCGCAAAAAACAAACAGCAACAAGAAGAAGTTACGGACGGGATGCTTGGGCTCGTCGTCTTCTTCGTCGATGTCGTTAATGTCGACGCTGTCGTCACTTCCGTGAAGCAGAGCGATGGCACTTGCGTGGCCAGGCTGCGGCGCCCACGGATAACCCTGGTAGCAATCCGGCAGCTTCAACACGCCAATGGATTCGTTTTCTTGTTCCGCAACCTGCGGGATATCCTCGTGGGATACTTCAGAGGATTGCTTGCTCACGCAGTTCTCCAGCAACAAACGCAAAGAAGCGCGGATTATCTAGCAAAGTGATTGTGATGGCAATAATTTCCTTATTGTTTTTCAGTGCGGATAGCTGCCCTTTTCATTGTGCATGCAGTGTTGAC
Organism: Myxococcota bacterium; assembly: GCA_045639945.1. Taxonomy (GTDB): domain Bacteria; phylum Myxococcota_A; class Bradymonadia; order UBA7976; family UBA1532; genus UBA1238. Next base: position 589 of record JAZUEA010000071.1, on the reverse strand, counting down.
CTTCCTTTGTGTGGATCGTAAACTGATGTGACTTTTAGCTTCGGGGAGTGCCATGGCGACCGATCACAACGACGCATCGAAAAATCCTGGCCTTGGGATTGACCTTAAGTCGCTGACCGACTTTAGCGACGAGGATCCGTTAGCGTCGCTGGCGAAACCTGATGAGAAGCCCGGTAATGCAGCGGGAGCGGCGGGTGATGCCGTGTTGGGAAGCATTCTCGACAGGGTGGCTGAAGACGGCGAAGCCGAACTTCGTGCGATTCAAGCCAAAAAAGCGGCCGAAGAAGAGGCTGCGCGCAAGGCTAAAGAAGAAGCTGAAGCTCGCGAAAAAGCTGAGATTGAAGCAAGACTGCAAGCCGAACAACTGCGCCAGCAAGTTCTTGAAGAAGAACGTCAGGCGCAAAAGCGTGCGGCTGAGCGCGCGGCTGCGATTGCGCGCGGTGAAATTGTTGAAGAAGAGCCGAAGGGCCCGCTTCCGCCGCTTCACTTGCCTCAAAAATTGCCGCCGCGTGGTGCTTCGTTCTACGCGATGACGGTGATTTTGCCGTCGTTGGGCATCATGCTTGTTGCTGCTGTTGCGGCGATGATG
>JAZUEA010000070.1:0-8672 GCA_045639945.1 Myxococcota bacterium | reverse complement strand
AGCTGATTGAGCTCGGTAACTGCGCGGAAAAATTACGACATTTGGCAATTGGCTTAGACGCGCGCAGCGTTTCGGATGCGAGCAGTGTGGTGGCATTGCTCAACAAACTGCGCAGCGAAGGCCACGAGTGCGATATTCTTTTTCTTGAGGCGAGCGACGAAGTTTTGCTGGGTCGGTTTAGCGTGACGCGTCGTCCGCATCCGGCTGGACGTGATTTGGCACTGCCCGACGCAATTCGTGTAGAACGTTTGGCAATGGCGCCATTTCGCGCTGCAGCAACAGAAATTCTTGATACTTCGTCGCTCAATGTGCACGAAAATCGAGCAGCCATTCAGCGTTTTGCAGGTCATGAAAACGACGGCATGCGCGTGTCGGTTTTGAGTTTTGGCTACCGCAATGGTGTGCCGCTCGATGCAAATTTGGTTTGGGACGTTCGATTTTTACCAAATCCATTTTTTGTTGATGACTTACGAATGCTTTCGGGATTGGATAAGCCAGTTCGTGATTACGTACTCGAAAAGTCTGAAACATCTGCGTTTTTACAGCATTTTTTGCCACTTCTCGATTACGTCTTGCCTCAGTATGAGCGCGAAGGAAAAAGTTATCTTACCTTGGCGATTGGCTGTACTGGAGGACGTCATCGTTCGGTCGTTTTGGCCGAAGAAATCGCCCAACGCTTGCAGCAAAAGGGCGTTTCAGTCACCGTGCGACATCGCGATATGAAGAAGGAATTCTCATGATTGGCGCCGTTCTTTGCACACACAAAAGTCTTGCCGCGGCCATTTTAGAGACCGCTGAGATGATCGTCGGCACCTTCCCCAACATGGTCGCAGTTTCGGTTCAGCCGGGTGACGGCGGCGATGAGATTGCTACGCGTTTAACCAAAGCAATCGAGGGCGTCGATGAAGGTGATGGCGTAATCATTTTCTGTGACATGTTTGGCGGCACGCCGTCCAATGTGAGTATGTCGTTCCTTCGCAAAGCAACGGAAACGACGACGCCAATTGAAATCATTACCGGAGTTAACCTCCCGATGTTGTTAAAGTTTTACACGCATCGTGAGGGTGATATGGCAGCAGTTTGCAAGAGCATTCAGTCGCACGGTCGCGATAATATCTTCGTTGCCGGCGAACTGATGGGAGGGTTGTAATGTCGGCTTTCATGCGCATCGACAACCGCCTGATCCACGGTCAAATTATTGCAACGTGGATGCCCAGTCTTCAGGTCGAACACTTTTTGATCGCGAGCGACACGGTACCGCGCAACGAAATGCAGATGCGCGTTTTCCGCATGGCGGTGCCGTCCGAAATTGAGTTCGAAGCGCTCTCGATTCGTGAAGCGGCCGCCTGGCTTAAGGCGCATAACAGCGACAAGCAGCGCACAATGGTGCTGCTCGAAAACGTTCAGGATGCGATTTCCCTTTTCGGCGCGGGATATTCCTTTACGCAGCTGAATATTGGAAACGTGCATCACAGCGAAGACCGCAAGCCTTTTACAAACGCGGTTTACCTGAGCGATCGCGAAATTTCCCTTTTGAAGCAGCTCATTCGCCGCAAAGTGAAGGTTGAAATCGCGAGTTTGCCGACTGACACGCCAATCAATTTGGCGGAAACACTTTAAGAGGTGCTTGTGGACTGGCTCGCCTGGGCACGCGATGTTGGGCTGATCGCCCTTTACGGAGGAGCGGTTTGCCTCGATCGTCGTGCGGCGTTCCAGTTAATGATTTCTCAGCCCATTTTGGCCGTGTCGTGTTTGGGGTGGCTGCTGGGAAATCCCATGGTCGGGCTTGTTTTAGGCTCGATTCTGCAGCTTTTGTGGATGGGTTCGTTTCTGTTCGGTGCTCACATTCCGCCGCACGAAACCACCGCTTCGGTTTGTTCAGCCGGTGCGGTCCTGCTTTATGCGCACTTGGGTGGAAAACTCGACGATGCCACGATGGCGCTGGGCGTGATTTTGGGCATTCCCGCAGCTTATGCTGGGCGCTGGCTCGATTTGCGCATCGATCAAGCGGATGTGTCGCTCATGTTGCGCGCCGACAAAGCTGCCGAAACAGGTGACATTAAAGTCATCGATTTCGTTACGATTTTCGGACTTCTGCGCACGTTCTTTTACAGTGCGCTTCTCATGGGACTCGTCACAGCGTTTTCGTCGCTACTTTTGTGGCTTGCTCGGCCTTTGTTCTTTGGTTCCGGCGAGATCGCGCTGCGTGTGCTCATGATGTACGTATTTCCGGCGATTGGGTTGGGTGTGAGCTTGGCGGTTGTTCGCCATCGCAGAAATCTCACCATTGCCGGCATTACGTTTTTTGTTGCGGCAATGATTTTGATGCACGTGAAAGTAGGGGCTGCTTCGTAATGCAAGTTCAGTCCCCACAATTGCGTTCACGGCCAAAAGTCGGCCTTTGGGTTTTGTGGCGTGTGCTTTGGCGCAGCTTCTTTTTGCAAGCGGTGCTCAATTACAAACGTATGCAAAATGTGGGGTTCGGCTATTGCATGGTGCCGGCGCTTAAAAAGCTCTACCAGGGCGATGCGCTAAAATCGGCGATGCAGCGCCACTTGATGTTCTTCAATTCGCATCCATATATGACGTGCGCACTTTTGGGCGCGTCGGTGCACCTTGAAGAAGAAGTGGCTGCTGGATTGCCAGCAGAACGCGTCATCAACTTTAAGCGTTGCATGATGGGTCCCATGGCTGCCATTGGCGATAGCCTGTTTTGGACGAGCATCAAGCCATTTTGTGCAGCGTGGGCGGTGGCGGCTTTGTTTGCTGGCTTCACCATGGCGCCCATCGTTTTCTTTCTGATGTACAACGCGTTTCACATCAGCTTGCGAACTTATGGTCTCATTATGGGTTACGTGAGTGGTGAGCGCGTCATTGAAAAACTAAATCGTCTTGGATTAACGCGAATTTCAGAGCGTTGTCACACATTGGCGGGTGTTTTCTTGGGAGCAACGGCGGCGTTGAGCGCGGAATATGCGCGGCGAACGTCGTTCGATCTGGGAGACGGTCTTGAAATGGTGGTGATCGCGATTGTGGCACTCATTACGCTCATGGGAGCGAAGCGAAATATGCGTGTTGCCTCGTTGATCGGCATTTTTTCGGTGGCAACGGTTGTGCTGATCATGTTGCTGAATGCGTTGTATCCAATTTTTTAGTGATTTCGCAGAGTTGTAGCCGCCTTAAAGGAAATCTCATGTCTGAAGCCTCTAAGGAATTCACCATTTCAAATGCGCTCGGATTGCACGCTCGTGCAGCCGCGACGTTGGTTAAAGTCACGAGCCGTTTTAAATGCGAGATCGAAATTTCGCGGCAAACCTTTACCGTGAATGGCAAATCGATCTTGGGATTGATGACGCTGGCTGCTGCGCGTGGCTCTGTGGTCAGAGTCATTTGCAAAGGCGATGACGCGGAAGAAGCATTGGCTGCAATTGGCGTGTGTATCGACGGTCGTTTTGGGGAGGAGTAGTTGGCTGCTCGAGCTCGAACCCGTTGTCGCCTCAAGGGAATCGCCGCTTCGCCGGGCTATGCGCTGGGTGAGGTGCATCTCGTAGAGCGCACTGAAATTGAGATTGAAAAATTCGTTTTGGAAGATGACCAAATCGAATCGGAAATCTCTAGTCTTTACAGCGCGTTACAGCGTGCTGATGACCAGTTGCAGCAGATCAAAGATGCAGTCAGCGAAGAAGAACACGCTTCGATCCTTGAAATGCATCAAATGCTTTTGCGAGACGCGGAATTACGGGCTGAGTCTGAACGCTTGATTCGCGGCGAAAAATTGAATGCCGCGTGGGCCTTGTCGCGTGTTTTTGAGCGACAATGTGCTCGATTTGATGCGCTGGAAGACGAATATTTTCGAGCTCGAAAAGCCGATTTAATGCACGTTGCTGATCGTGTGCAGCGCGTTCTCCAAGGTCAAAATGGCGATCTTAATCGCGCGGATTTAAAGAAAAAGTCTAATAAATCTGAAGGACTTTGTGTCGTCGGTCGTGATTTGACACCTGCTGATACTGCTCTTTTAAGTAAAAGCAATGTTGCGGGATTTGCGATTGAGCTTGGCGGTCGCACCAGTCACACCGCTATCACCGCGCGTTCGCATGGTTTGCCTGCAGTTGTCGGCGTTGCTCATTTGACCGAGCGCTTGCGTTCCGGCGATTTCGTTATCATCGACGGTTTTAAAGGCGAAGTCTTGATTTCGCCCACCGAAGCAGAAGTTGCGGATTATTCGGCGCGTCAGGCTCGCGTTCTGGAAAGACGTCGTCGACACGCAACGCAGTCCGATTTGCCGGCTTTCACCACAGATGGCGTCCAAATTCGCATTCTGGGCAACGTCGAAAACGCGGACTGTGTCAAAAAGTTGCTCGCGCGAGGCGCTGAAGGCGTCGGACTTTTCCGCTCTGAATACCTCTACATGGGCGATAACGAGCTGCCCGATGAGGAATCGCAGTTTGCTGAATACCGCCGCGCTGTCGAGAATTCCGGCCCCGGTGGAACGGTGATTCGCACGCTTGATTTGGGCGGTGACAAAGTCTCGTGCGCCTTGCCGACGCTGGTCGAGCAAAACCCAATGATGGGTTTGCGTGCTATCCGATTGTGCTTACAAAACAAAGACTTACTTAAGACTCAGCTGCGTGCTCTGTGGCGAGCGAGCAAGTTCGGTAAGCTCTCGGTTTTGGTGCCTATGGTTTCGGGCGTCGATGAAATTCGCGCAGTAAAAGAGCTTATTCGCGAAACTCGCGAAGAGCTGCAACCTCTTGATTTACCTGAGAAACTTGCAATCGGCGCAATGATTGAGCTGCCCAGTGCAGTGATTTGTGCCGACCTTTTAGCGCGCGAAGTCGATTTCTTTTCGATCGGCACCAACGATTTGATTCAGTACACGCTCGGCATTGATCGTGCAAATGAGCGTGTGGCCGAGCTTTTTCAGCCGTTACATCCTGCGATTTTGCGCATGATTGCGTCGGTTTGCCGTGCGGCCAATGCGGCAAACATTCCAGTTTCAGTTTGTGGCGAAATGGCGGGTGAGATTCTTTACGTTCCGTTGCTTTTGGGCTTAGGACTGAGAACACTCTCCATGTCGCAAACTTCGATTTTACAAGTGAAATCAGCTGTTAGGCTTCTTTCAATGGAGTCGTGCCAAAAACTCGCAGACGCTGCGCTCAACTTCTCTTCGCCGAGCGAATGCGCTGCATTTTTGGAGGAGCAGCTGGCTCCGTTGTTCGCAAAACTTGACGTTTCGACCTAAATAGTGTTCCGGTTTCCGGAATCTCTTGACAGAGGAAAACGCTTCCTCTACTTTTTGCACCGTTTTTGATTCTTAAGGAGAAGCCCCATGGGTACTCGTCCTGCTAAGTTGGCTATTCGTACCGACCGTGACGCTGGTAAAACCAAGTCTTGCCCGAACTGCGATAACCCGAAGATGACTGTTGTCAAGTTCGTTCGCCAGAGCCGCCCCAGTGGCATTTTCTGGTACTGCGAAAAGTGCGGTCACGAAGTTCCGACGAAGTAAAAATTTTTTCTTGACGCGTTTTTCTCCATGTGGTAAAAGCGCGTCACCCATTGACGAGAAGCCTGCCGGCATAGCTCAGTCGGTAGAGCGGCTCACTCGTAATGAGCAGGTCATCGGTTCAATTCCGATTGCCGGCTCTCTCGTCAATGGTACATCTCCTCCTTCTAAAAAAGAGTCCTTTGGGCTCTTTTTTTTTGCTCTTAATTTCCTGGCGAATCTCCATTCCAATCCTGAGGATTTTCAATGTTTTACCGCGAAGATGATCGTGATCGGCTCGATTTGCGCCCGATTTCTTTTGAGATTGGCGCGCAGCGCGATGCGGCGGGTAGCGTAATTTGCCGTTGGGGCAACACGCATGTGATTTGCTCTGCTACGTTTGAAGATCGCGTCCCGCAGCACCGCCTTGGCATGGGCGGTTGGTTGTCGGCGGAATACTCGCTGTTGCCGGGGTCTACGGATGGCAGGGCGCGCCGCGAGCGTCCGAATCCAAGTGGTCGCAGTGCTGAAATTCAGCGCCTGATTGGCCGAAGCCTCCGTTCTTGTGTGGATTTGCAAGCCTTGGGGCCGCGCACAATTTGGATTGACTGCGACGTTTTACAGGCTGATGGCGGAACGCGTTGTGCTGCAATTACGGGAGGTTACGTTGCTCTCGCGATCGCGCTCCACAAAATTCACATGAAGCCGCGCGCCATGCTTGCCGCAGTGAGTGTTGGTTTGGTGCGCGACGAAATTTTGGTCGATCTGGCTTACGGAGAGGACAAGGTCGCGGACGTGGATCTTGTGTACGTTGCGGGGCCCCAGGGATTGGCCGAGGTCCACGGTGGTGTGGAAGGTCGTTTCTTTAAGCGTGAGCAGCTGAAAGACATGCTCGATGCTGCGGACAATGCTTGCACGTCGATTTTGGCTGCGCAGACCAAAGCGCTGATTGAAGCTGGCGTTTTGCCTCAGGCGTGAAAATGAAAATCTGTATTGCAACGCAAAATGCGCATAAAGTCGGCGAATTTGCTGAGATTTTGGAGAATTTAGTTCCAGGTTTGGAACTTTGCTCTCTTGCTGATTTTCCACCGATTGAAATCGATGAAAACGGCCTGACTTACGCTGAAAATGCCTGCATCAAAGCGCGTGCAGCCTTTGCGCATACCGGGCTTTGGTGCTTAGGCGACGACAGTGGTTTTGAAGTTGAGGCTCTCGATTGGGGGCCGGGACTTTACAGCGCTCGTTACGCGAAAGGTCGAAATCAGATCGAAGCATTGCTGGGTGATGTAGCTGAAAAACGTAAGCAATTCGGCGAAGTTCCTAGTGGTGCTCGTTTCCGTTGTGCGCTTTGCCTGGCCGCTCCGACAGATGTGCTCGCTCGCTTAAAAGGCATGCAAGGCTTTACGGCGATGGGTGATGACGTGGTGCTCACTCAGGGCATGCTTGAAGGGCGTTTAGCCCAGGCGCCACGCGGTGCTGGCGGATTTGGTTATGACCCAATTTGCGAGATTGAGCGCCCAAATGGCACGTGGTGCACTGTTGCGGAATTACCGGAAGGTGAAAAACATCAGGTAAGTCACCGTGGTCGTGCAACGTTGGCAATGGCACCTATCCTTCGGTTTTTAATCGAAAATTTCAGTAAATGATGCCATCGCGCAGTGCGGTTTTAAAAAAAATGAAAAAAGAAAAGGATGGCGTTAAACTTTTTGCTTGACGCCATTTTTTTTAAGGCGTATCTTCTGCCGCGCCGTCGCAGCTTGGCAGACGGGGTGTAGCGCAGTCTGGTAGCGCTCCAGTTTTGGGTACTGGTGGTCGGAGGTTCGAATCCTCTCACCCCGACCAGCGCTGCGTTGGCTAAAGATGCCAGCAGATCTTTGAAAAGATGGTCAAGTACAGGTTCCTGAGAGTTTCTTTTTGGCGCCGTGCTTAAACGGGCGCCTGTAGCTCAGCTGGATAGAGCAGCGGCCTTCTAAGCCGCGGGCCGGCGGTTCGAATCCACCCAGGCGCGTTTTATGGTGGGAATAGCTCAGTTGGCAGAGCACCGGATTGTGGTTCCGGGGGTCACGGGTTCAAATCCCGTCTCCCACCCCAAATAGCGCTTGGCGATAGATAAAGCGTTTTAAAGCTCATGTAGCTTGCGCCCATAGCTCAGTTGGATAGAGCGTCGGACTTCGAATCCGCAGGCCGCAGGTTCAAATCCTGCTGGGCGCGCAATTGTTTTTAGGGCTATTAGCTCAATCGGCAGAGCAGCGGACTCTTAATCCGGAGGTTGAAGGTTCGATTCCTTCATAGCCCACTTTCTCAGGTACTTGTATACCGTCACCAAAATTACGGGCTATTAGCTCAATCGGCAGAGCAGCGGACTCTTAATCCGGAGGTTGAAGGTTCGATTCCTTCATAGCCCACTTTTTCTTCTTGTGCTTTCTCGCCTTCCGTCGTCCTTGCAAATCAAACACGGGCTATTAGCTCAATCGGCAGAGCAGCGGACTCTTAATCCGGAGGTTGAAGGTTCGATTCCTTCATAGCCCACTTTCATGCGAGGATGGCGGAATTGGCAGACGCACTGGATTTAGGTTCCAGCGGTCCTTGACCATGGGGGTTCGATCCCCCCTCCTCGCACCCGCATCTCGCACAATGGCATCTCGCCAGTGCCTTCACCCGCCAGGACCGGACTTGCTCCGGATTGGAAGACCATGCACTTCGAGGTCGAAGAACTCAGTTCCACTGAAAAACGCTTTCAGATTGTCATTCCCGCATCGCGGGTTGATGCTGCCTTCTCCAGGGCTTATGCCGAGATCTCGGCTCATGGCTCGATGCCCGGTTTCCGTGCCGGCCATGTCCCGATGGCGCACTTGAAGAAGCGCTTCGGTGCTCAGGCAATGGCGCGTGCGACCGACGAGTTGGCAATGCTTGCTTGGAAGGAAATCAGCAAGACCGACAATTTCCGTCCCGTCGGTGAGCCTGATTTTGATTTCAAGCCCGCTGCCCCTGGCAAGGATTTCCCGCTCACCATCAAGCTTTACTGTGTGCCGGAATTCGAGCTTCGCGATCCCAAAGAGATCGAGCTTGAGCACGTCGATTGGCAGATCTGTGACCAGGCCGTTGAAGATGAGGTCATGAACCTCCGCAAGCGCTTTGGTAACTTGCGCGAAATCGAAGACGCCGAAGTCGTAAGTCGGAGGCCAAGCGG
>JAZUEA010000069.1:0-7240 GCA_045639945.1 Myxococcota bacterium | reverse complement strand
CAATTATACAGATTAAGTGCATCATGCATAAGCCCCGTAGCAACTAGTGATTTTATTTTATAAACAAGCAACAGAGTTTTGATTAATTTGAGTTAAACAAGCGCTCAAATTATAAGTTCTGCACATTTAATCGGCTAGATTTACTTTTAATGCGTTACTTATAATCAAAATTCGCTTTATTTTTAGCAAAGCACCTTTACCTGATTTCAAAATAAATTCACATCATCAAGGCATAAAAAAGGCTCCTCCGGAAAATACATTACCGAAGGAGCCCATATGAAAGGACGAAAACGCTACAGAAGCTGATTCTCAGTAGGTTTCCTCGAACTTCTCAAAGTATTCCTGGCCGTGGAGGCAGGCGGGGCACTTGGCAGGAGCAGATTCCGCTTCGAGAACGAAACCGCAGTTGCCGCACTTCCAAAGAACCTTCGTGTCCTTCTTGAAGACCTTGCCGTTCTTGATGTTCTCGGCCAACTTGAGGAAGCGCTTTTCGTGGGCGGCTTCAGCCTTGGCGATCATCAAAAAGCAAGAGGCGATGTCGTTGAAGCCTTCTTCCTTGGCGATCTTGGCGAACTCGGGATAAGCCTCAGTCCACTCTTCCTTTTCGCCGGCGGCAGCAGCTTCAAGGTTTTCAAGCGTCGTCAAAGTCTTACCAGCCGGGTAGGTGGCGGTGATCTCAAGCGGACCACCCTGCAAGAAGCTGAAGAAACGCTTGGCGTGCTCGCGCTCGTTCATGGCAGTTTCCTGGAAGATTGCCTCGATTTGGCGGTAACCCTCTTTGCGCGCGGTGCTCGCAGCAAAAAGGTAACGGTTGCTCGCCTGAGATTCACCAGCAAACGCCTTGAGAAGATTCTGCTCTGTCTTGGATCCTTTGAATTCGGCCATTTTCGACTCCTTAGAAGCAAAAAGTGAATGAGGATTTCACTCGACTTACGCAAATTACGAGCGCCCACCCAGGACATCTCGCATGGGAAAACAGGTTAAAATTGTTAGATAACTTGAATTCCAACGAAGCACGAACTACCTTAAACACAAGCGAAAGAACATCTACTAAAAAATGATGTTTTCAGGCATGAAATAAAAATTTTTGTAACTTTTGTTTGAATAAACTAAACGTGCCCCCTGTCTGTGGCGCGCTTTTGAAAACGAACAATTAACCTCCAACGATTGGAGCTCGATAATGAACCGCTCACATCTCCGCTCTCTTCTTCTTGCTCTCTTCCTCGCTTTTGGTGCTAGCACGGTTACCGGTTGTAACGGCCTTCACAAAATCGCCAACGCCGTGGGCGTAAAATCAAAGACCGTTTCACTCAAGACCAAAGACTTGGGTTCCACCTACAGCAGCCTCATCAACACCGAATGGGACTTCTTCTCTGCGAAGTCCGGCAAAGAACGCATCGCAGTTAAGTATAAGACAGTGGGCGTGAAGAGCATCGACAACTTCAACGCCTCCGCGTCTATGCTTTACGCGCAGTACATGTTCGCTGATAAGCTTTTGGAAAAAACACTGACCGGCGTTTCGAGCATTTTCAACATCTCGCTCGACAACAAAACCTTCAACGAAATCATCCGCGCCATCCAAAAGCGCGACGTCGATCAGATTTCTCAGATCCGCGAACTCAAAAAGATTAAGACCAACATCACCTACGCCGTGAAAGGCACCGTTGGTTTGGTTGGCCGCGCTCAGGACATCGTCAACACCGGCAAAGATTTGGTCAACAACGTGGTTGCCGAAGTTTCCGCTGATCCGCGTCGCGCTTTGTTGGCCGACATCGCATTAGAGCAGACCAAGCAGAGCATCTCTCGCGCTTCTGACGTTTTGAAAGGCGCGCCTGGCTTGATTAAGAAGATCACCTCGATCGCCGACGTGCTCACCAGCATCGTCAAGCTCATCTGATTCACACGCTCTTCCCCAAAAATTTCTCATCTTCCCCTCACAAAACCCCTCTTAAATACAAAGCCTTTCTAAGTTCCCTGCTCAATTTGTGTCATTTTTCTGCATGAACAGAGAAATCGCGCCGAAAACGCATTGCACGAGCGCCGCGCAATGACTACGCTCGCCCAACTTGTTGACTGAAACGAGAGACACCATGGAAAAAACCCTCCTCGAATCGTTGGACATCTTCGCTCACTTTACCGAAACCGAGCGCATGCTGATTGCCGAGGCGCTTGAGCTTGTTATCGAGCCCGCGGGCGCGCTGGTCATCGAGGAAGGCACACTGCCCGACGCGTTTTACGTCATCATCGAAGGTCAAGCGCGTTTGCACCGCCAAAATTTGACCTTCTCTAAGATCGGCGTTGGTGCTGCGTTTGGCGAATTGGGTATCGCGTACAATCGCCCGCGTGCCGTGACTGTGATCGCCGAAACCGACATGAAGTTGGCCAAGCTCACGCGCGCGAAATACGAAGAATTAATGGCCAAGGCGCCCGAAATCGCGCCCACGTTCTTGCGCGCCGTGGTCACGCACTTGGATCGCTTGGTCCACGACATGACCGACAACATCGCGATGTTGCTGAACGACAGCGCTCGTCCGCGTCGTTTGGAAGTCGAAGCGCGTTTCCCCGATGGCCGTGTTGTGACGGCTCAGCCCGCTACGCCGCTGTGTCAGCTTTTGCCGACCGAAGTGAACGGTCAGCGCGTGATTGCAGCGTTGCAGGATCGCCGGTTGCGGTCGCTCAACTCGCCGCTTCACTGCTCTGCCGACATCGAGCCGGTGTTGATGAACAGCAGCGAAGGCCGAACGATTCACCGTCGCTCCATGGCGTTGTTGCTGTTGGCGGCGTCGCGTCGCTTGGGCGGTCCGCGGTTGCGCATTGGTCCCAGCATGGGTTTCGCGAACGTCATCGACGTGGAAGGCTGCGAAATCGAGGAGCTGCCGCAGCTTGCTGAAAAGCTGAGCGTCATCATGGCGCAGATGATCAAGGAGCAAATCCCGATTCGCTCCCAGCGCTTCTCGATCGAAGAGGCCCGCAAGATCTTTATGGAACAGGACTGGAAGAGCGCGGCCAAGTTGCTCCGCGTTTGGCGCTCCTCCACGGTTCAAATGGTTTCGCTCGAAGGGTTGTACGCGCTCCAAATCCAGCCGCCGCTGCCCGACACCGGTTTCTTGGGCAAATTCGAGCTCTTTGCGAATGGCGCGCATTTGATCCTGGCAATCGGTGACGAACCGCGCCACGGTTTGCTGCAGGTTAAGAACCCCTACGGTTTGGTTCGCGCGCACCAGCGTTGGCTCAACCAGGTTCAAATCGGCTGCGTGGGTGACTTCAACCAGGCCTGCATCTCCGGCAAGGTCCGCGAGATCATTCAGGTTGCAGAAGGCTTCCACGAAAAGCGCTTGGGCGAAATCGCCGATCAAATCCTCAATGCGCCCAACAAGGTCCGCGTGATCTGCGTCGCCGGGCCGTCGTCGTCCGGTAAGACCACGTTCATCAAGCGTTTGTCGGTTCAGCTCAAAGTCAACGGCATGCAGCCCGTCGGCGTTTCCATGGACGATTTCTACGTCGACCGTGAGCGCACGCCGCGCGATGAAAGCGGTGAGTACGATTTCGAGGCATTCGATGCGCTCGACATCGAGCTCATGGAAACGCAGCTTCACGCGTTGATGCGCGGCGAAACCGTCACGATGGCGCGCTACGATTTCAAGACGGGCAAGAGCCTGCCGAACGGTGGCAAGACGCTCCACCTGGGACCGAACGATGTCTTGCTTCTCGAAGGCATCCACGCGCTCAACCCCAAGGTTTTGCCTGGCGAAAGCAGCGTGTTCCGCATCTTTATCAACGCCATGTCGTCGTTGCCGCTCGATGATCTGAACCAAGTCTCGGTTTCCGATTTGCGCCTCATTCGCCGCATTGTGCGCGACCGCTACGAACGCAACATCAGCCCGGCCGAAAGCATCATGCGGTGGCCGTCCGTGCGTGCCGGCGAGCGCAAACACATCTTCCCGAACCAGCACCGCGCCGATGCCCAGTTCAACTCCTCGCTCATCTACGAGCCGGCTGTGCTCAAGATTTACGCGGAGCAATACCTGCTTGAGGTGTCGGAAGATCACCCGGCGCACACCACGGCGCACCGTCTCCGCCGCATGCTCGACCGCTTCATCTCCATCTACCCCGATCACGTGGGGCCGACCTCGTTGTTGCGCGAGTTCATTGGTGGCTTGAGCTTCTAAACCTTTCGCCTCAAAGGCGTTCGCATCACACAAAGCCGTGAGCCCAGCTTGAGCTCGCGGCTTTTTTTATGACAGCACAGCGGCGAGTGGCGTTTGTGTGTCCGCGAATGAACGTTTTTAGTCGGCCGCGAAAAACCGCATTCTCCCTTTCGTTTTAAAAAGAAAAACGGTACTTTCGCGCGCTTTTCCGCGCGAGTCGCGCAAAGGATCCGCAATGAAGTACGACCCAAAAACCATCGAGCCCAAGTGGCAAAAGTTCTGGCTTGAGAACGAAACGTTCAAAGCCGTTACGGGCGACCCTAAGCCCAAGTTCTACTGCCTCGACATGTTCCCCTACCCGTCTGGAGCTGGTCTGCACGTAGGCCACCCCGAGGGTTACACGGCTACCGATATTCTCTGCCGTCAAAAGCGCATGGCGGGTTACAACGTCTTGCACCCGATGGGCTGGGACGCGTTCGGTTTGCCGGCTGAGCAGTATGCAATCCAGACAGGCACGCATCCTTCGAAGACCACGCAAGCGAACATCGCGAACTTCAAGCGTCAAATCCAGATGTTGGGTTTCAGCTACGACTGGTCTCGCGAAATCGACACGACCGATCCCAAGTACTACCACTGGACCCAGTGGATCTTCTTGCAGCTCTACAAAAAGGGCTTGGCCTACGTGGCGGAAGTGCCGGTCAACTGGTGCCCGGCGCTCGGAACCGTTCTCGCGAACGAGGAAGTCATTGACGGCAAGAGCGAGCGCGGTGGTCACCCGGTCATCCGCAAGCCCATGCGCCAGTGGATGTTGAAGATCACGGCTTATGCTGATCGCTTGCTCCAGGATCTTGAGTTGCTCGACTGGCCCGAGGGCTTGAAGGAGATGCAGCGCAACTGGATCGGCCAAAGCTTTGGTGCAGAAGTCGACTTCCAGGTTCCTGCCAAGAACGTCACCATTCGCGTCTTCACCACCCGCCCCGACACCTTGTTCGGCGCGACGTACATGGTCCTCTCTCCCGAGCACAAGCTTGTCAAAGTCATCACGACCGACGAGCAGCGCGCGGCCGTTGAGGCGTACCAAGATCAGGCTGCTCGCAAGTCTGAACTGGAGCGCACCGAGCTTGCCAAGGACAAGACCGGCGTGTTTACGGGCGCTTACGCAAAGAACCCCGTCACCGGCAAAGAGATTCCGATTTGGATCTCCGATTACGTCCTCGCCTCCTACGGTACCGGCGCGATCATGGCGGTTCCGGCGCACGATGAACGCGATTATGCCTTTGCCACCAAGTTCGGCCTGCCCAAGATCCAGGTCGTGAGCGGCGGTGATATCTCGACAGAAGCCTACACCGGCGACGGTCCGCTCATGAATTCCGATTTCTTGAACGGCCTCAACGTGAAAGAGTCCAAGGCCAAGATGACGGCCTGGCTTGAAGAGCGCGGTCTGGGCAAAGGCACCATCAACTACCGCCTTCGCGACTGGCTGTTCAGCCGTCAACGTTACTGGGGCGAGCCCTTCCCGGTTTTGCACCTGGACAACGGCGAAATCATGCTCTGCGACGAGAGCGAATTGCCCATCAAACTGCCGGATGTCGAGAGCTACCAGCCGTCTGGCACGGGTGAATCTCCGCTTGCGACCATCGACGAATTCGTAAACGTCACGTTGCCCGACGGTCGTCATGCTCGCCGCGAAACCAACACCATGCCGCAGTGGGCTGGCTCTTGCTGGTACTACCTGCGCTACATCGATCCGAAGAACGACGAAGCACCGTTCTCAGCTGAGGCTGAAAAGTATTGGATGCCCGTCGATCTGTACGTTGGTGGCGCTGAGCACGCGGTGTTGCACCTTCTCTACGCGCGCTTCTGGCACAAAGTCCTCTACGATATCGGCTTGGTCACGACCAAAGAGCCCTTCTTGAAACTGGTCAACCAGGGCCTGATTCTTGGTGAGGACAACGAGAAGATGTCCAAGTCCCGCGGCAACGTCGTCAACCCCGACGGCGTCGTTCAGGACTACGGCGCGGATTCTCTGCGTTTGTACGAAATGTTCATGGGTCCGCTCGAAGCGGTCAAGCCGTGGAACACCAAGGGTGTCGAGGGTGTCCGTCGTTTCCTCGAGCGCGTTTGGCGTTTGATGGTCTCCGACGGCGAGGACGACACCTTGCTCGTGGACGAGAGCGAAGCTTCCGATGAAATCGTGCGCTTGCTTCACAAGACGGTGAAGAAGGTCACGCAGGACATCGAAGGTTTGCGCTTGAACATCGCCATTTCCGCGATGATGGAGCTCACCAACGAGTTAACGCGCACGCAATGCCACAGCCGCAAGGTGATGGAGACGTTGGTGCTCATTCTCTCGCCGTTTGCGCCGCACATGTGCGAAGAATTGTGGCAGCGCTTAGGTCACGAGAACCTCGCCTACACCGCATGGCCGACCTACGACGAAAGCTTGGCTGCCGACAAGTCCGTCACCTATGGCGTTCAGGTCAACGGCAAGCTTCGTGGTCAGATCGAACTTCCCGTTGACGTTTCGAAGGACGACGCCATTGCAAAGGCCAAGGCCTTGCCGAATGTTGCCAAGTTCATTGGTGATCTGAAGATTCAGCGCGAAATCTTCGTTCCGGGTCGTTTAATCGGCTTCGTCGCCAAATAATCGGCCACTCCGCCCTCAGCGGATGTACTGATTTTAAAGGCGTTGTCTCTTGATTGAGGCAGCGCCTTTTCTATTTTTGGATCACGTTCTTCATCATCAAACGAGCTTGATTCATTATCAATCCACCAGCCTCGTATTGCTACGAAGCGGTTTCTCTCTAAGACCTCTCACCTTCTGCGCTTGCGAAAGCCGCTTTACAAAAAGATTACCTCGTTCGTATCTTGAGAACATCTCATTCCAAAAAGTTTGCTACTTTCTCCGCGTACGAATCTCACAATCCTTTAGGATTGCTACTTTCTCAACGTACGAATCTCACAATCCTTTAGGATTGACACATTCTCAGCGTACGAATCTCACAATCCTTTAGGATTGCCACTTTCTCAGCGTACAAAGGCTATTCTCTTAAAGAAAAATCACTTTCTCAGCATACGAAGCGTGTTCAAAG
>JAZUEA010000068.1:0-3463 GCA_045639945.1 Myxococcota bacterium | reverse complement strand
AACCCGAAGGTCGGTGGTTCGAATCCACTCCCCGCTACTAAGCCTCTGGTCAATCGACCAGAGGCTTTTTTATTATCTGCAGTTTTTGCCCACCACCCTGCCAATACCAATGCGGTTTATAGCATTGTCCAGGAATCGCCGTACTGTGTTGTTGTCGAGGAGATTGAGAGATTGGCAGACAGGACAAGCGCAGCGGACTTATCTCCGAATTCTGGGGCTGGACCGGTAACCAGAACTTCTGTAGCCGCCCGATCGCGATGAACTTGAGCGGTAGCCAGAGCCCCTGTAGCCACCTCCACGGCTCGAGCTGCTTTTATAACTTGAGCCGCTATAAGACTTTTTGCTGTCGCGCGACTTTTCATAGGACTTTTGGTTGTAGCCAGCGCGCGCTTTAGAAGCATCGCTTGGGCTGTGACCTAAACCGTAGCTTGAAGCGCCATACGTTCCAGAACCGTAACGAGCACGTCCAGAAGACTTTTTGGCTTGAGTCTTGTAATAGGAACTGGACGCATAGGCTTTTTTAGAATGAGAACCAGAACTGCCATAAATCCGAGAATCGCCGCTTGAGCCGTAATACGATTTTCCTTGTGATTTCAGGTTGTTATACAAATTCCAAGAAACAAGAGTAATCGGTTGAACAAAACTGCTTCCACCACTCAGCTGCGCTTGTAAGCTCGCGTACTGCTCGTTAAAAACCCAGTTTTCGCCTTTCCAACTTCCAAATCGAGAATTGCCTACATAGCTGTAACCCGGCGGTGATGCGACTTTGCTGGCTTGCGACGCAAGCACGCCCAGCGGTTTGGAATAGAGAACCATTCCCAAATCGCCTTGGTGCTCGAAGTAATACTCAAATGGAACCGAGACCCAATCACTGTCACTTACTTGGCCATTGCGAATGATGCGGTAGCGATGAAAGTAAGCACCGTTTTGAGAAATATCGATGAGCACTCGATCTTCTGAAAAGCTGAGTGTTTTCAAATCGTTTTCAACATTCGCCAACGATTCCGACCACTTTTTTACTTCGCGCAAAAGAGCATCAGCAGCCAATCCTGCTGCATAAAAATCCACCTGTGTTGCAGCGATTAATGTTGCTAATTTCTTTTCTGCAGCTTTGGCGATAGCGAGTTGCGACAAAAGCGAATTATAGATTTTCTGAATACTTTCGCGCGATTCCGGATAAGAGTTCTGCGCTTCTTTGACAGTCGCTTCGATTTTATCGGACTCAATTTGAGTCATCGCTTCTTTTGCTTGAGCCCAAATATTTTGAGCATCTGTTTTGTAAGCAACGATTTCTTTTAAACGCAGTGAGGCTGTTTGCAGCGTTTTAAGCGTTTGAAGCTCATAAAGACTGCACTGTGATTTCAGCCACTTCTCATCGCTTGCGCGATTTTTTTTAAGAAGCTGAGACACTTCAGTTGCTTGTGTAGATTTTGAAGTCTCAATTGTTTCGCGGACTTTTAGGATCTGAGCGCGCAAATTCGCGACTTCTTCGATCGATTTTAAATAGCTTTCGTGCGCAACAACTTGCCTATCAAAGTCTGCCAAAGACTCAGCCTGCTCCACTTCCCAGCGCGCAATGGCTTCAGACTTTGCTTTGCAACTCTGAATAACTTCATCGCTCAGCGGTGCAGTCAACGAGTGAATAAGCCATCCAACCAAACCGCCCAGAATGACAAATAAAACAGTCTTAAAGGCTCCTGAGCGCTTTTTGCTCTTTGATAAAAACAAGCAATAAGAAATCAGAAAAATGAAAATAATCAGAGCAAAAGCAAAGAAGGAATCACCCAACGAATTGGATTTAAAGGAGTTCAGCAGCCAATCCATGCTCATGCTCGTTTGGCATCAAAGATTTCGATGTCATCTTGAGCAATCGTCCAAGACTGGAACACCTCGAAATCATTTTGGTTTTCCCATTTTTCAATAACAATACGCGCACGACTAGAGCGGCTTTCGAAAAACCATGAGTAAAAACCTTTGCTGGTGCGGCCGTCGTTTTTAAAGAAAAACATTTCGCCCGATCGCAGGCAACGCCAAGCTTGACCGTTCCACGAAAAATCACTGCGCTGGTTTTCATCAAACGCAATGAG
Organism: Myxococcota bacterium; assembly: GCA_045639945.1. Taxonomy (GTDB): domain Bacteria; phylum Myxococcota_A; class Bradymonadia; order UBA7976; family UBA1532; genus UBA1238. Next base: position 1,376 of record JAZUEA010000068.1, on the reverse strand, counting down.
ATCGTCTTCCGTGAGTCCCAACTCGCTTAACGTTGGGTTGCCGCACTCAAAACCAACCGTGATGGAGCCATTTCGACCAGATTTCGAGCACTTCACGATAATGGCGTTGTCGCCTGTGTCGCAGATGTACTCGATGATTTTTTCTCGTCGATCAGGTGTTTCGTAACGATTTCGACGAGTTACAACGACTTCAATGGGTTTGGGTTCGCGGCCAAATCGCGGCAGTCGAAATACGCTTTCGGGAGCAAGTGAGAAAAACTCACTTTCCTCTTCTTCGGGTATCGGCAACTCGCGTGAGGGCGTCTCTTTTTCGAGAGCGGGTTGAGAACTTTTAGAGAACAAACGCCCAATCAAAAAAGCGATGAGCGTTCCCGTTAATACAAATAATAATCCACGCATGCCGCCAGTATCTCACAAGCATCGCAGCGTAAGAAGTTAGAAGGGAGAAGAAAAAGGCGGGCGATCAGCGAATTAGAAAACTTCGCCGAAGTAGACTTGGTAGGCGCGCAAGTAGTTGATGTTCGTCATCAAACTATCGAATTTCCAGGACTTTCCGTAGTAGTCCCAGCGCAGGAATTCGTCGCAAGCGCAAGCACCGAAGCGACCATTTTCGCAGTGACGAACCCACTGCGTGCCATTGCAGCTGCAAGGCATCGTTTCATCGCCGGTGCAGGAGATGCGATCGCTGGGCTGTTCATCGCCCGGATAAGCGTAATAAGCGGCCATCGCATCGCTGTAGTCCTTTGCGTACTTTTGGCCAGCTTTAACCAAACGCGTCGCCACAGTGGGTTCTTTGTATTCGCAGAATGGGCTCAGCAAAACGGGCTCTACGCATTCGCCGTCTTTGCAAACCAAGCCATCGCTGCAAGAGCCTTCCGGGAAAGCTTCGGAGCATTCGCCGTCCAGGCCTTCGCAAGAGTTGGCTTCGGGCAAGCAGTAGCTTTCGCCATCGTTACCTTCGGAGCAAACGGTTCCATCCGGACAAACCGCCTGGCCAAGGCCACCGCCGCAGTCGCGGAAGCAGCGCTTGCCTTCTCCGCGAATTGCACGCGCGCAGAACACGCCGCCGTAGTAATCGCCCACGTAACCCACGCATTCGTCGTCAGAAACGCAAGTTGAGCAAATGCCGGTTGAGCCGCCTTCGGTGATTTCTTTGGTGTCGCAGCGATCGGCGATGGCGCCGTATTGGATGCCGTTTGTCGGATCGGTGAATGTGATGACTTCGTAGTCTTCGCCGTCGGCGGTCTGTTCTTCGGCAGTGCCCATGCGGAAAACTTTGCTGCCGTTTTGGAAGTTCAAACTGCCGCCGGAAGAGGTGTCGTACAAGCCCCAGAAGGGGACGTCGTCGTCTAGGTAGAGCGTCGGATCGGTTTGAA
>JAZUEA010000067.1:0-1938 GCA_045639945.1 Myxococcota bacterium | reverse complement strand
CGTTGCAGTGGCAGCAGGCGAGTTTTCACCGCGGTTGCCAGCGCTGTCGATGGCGGCGTAGACGACGGAGTAGGTGGTACCGTTTTCGAGACCCGTGAAGCGGTAGCTGGTCACGCCACTGTTGACGGTGTGGCAGTTGGTGTACTCGCCGCGCAGGCTTTCGTTGGTTTGGCCCGCAGCTTTAAACACCGCCTTGGTCGTCGTTTCGCCGTCGTCATCATCGTCATCAGACGCGGCATCGTCGCCTTCGGAATCAGAATTGCTTTCGCTGGCGGCCGCGCAGACTTCATAATCGCTGATGTCGCTACCGCTCACGTTTGAGAATTTGACCGTGATGGCTTTTTCGCCGGCAGTCAATGAAGGCGCAGAACTGGGAGCAGCTGGGCGAGTGAAGTCGAAGAGGTATTCTTCAGCCACGCTGCGCAGTTCGACTGTGGTCGATCCGGATTCGTTGTAGTACTCAAGGTAAAAGCGAATTTCCTTGTTGGTACCTTCGCCGATTTCGCAGATGTCTCCTAAATTATTAAGAATATCGGAGAGTTCGCCGCTGTAAGAAATGGTATCGTTTGCAGATGTTGCAAGACAACCACATCCTGATTCGACGGTTCCGGAATATTTAGGGCAGGAGTTGAGCGTGGTGCGGCTGCAGGGATCCTGGCCAATGTCGAAGGTTAAGCGAAGTTCGTAGTCCTTGTAGGTCGAGCTGGCTTCGAACTCACCGGACAAGCTGATTCGGCTCTTGATGGCGTCGGCGCAATCTTCAATGCCGATTTCCTCGTGTGCGAAAGTCGCTGTCAACGTAAGGTCGTCCGAGGATTGGGCGAAGGCTGCGGAGCTAAAGGTGAGAACACCTAGAGTCGAGAGGAGCAAAAGACGCATGACGCCTCCGAGGCGAAAGGAACTGTAAGCACTTCGATCCGCACACGGATCGAGCCGGCATTTAAAAAGAAGTGCACTTATACAAATTTCGTGCCAGGTTTAACAGTTTTCTTTCGCGCCGAAATGGTGAGGAAATGGAGTTTGTAAGCGGTTCTTGTGCGTCAGCTTGTCAGCCACGCTTGGATTTGGGCGACAAAATGTCACGCGCAATGAGTGCTTCGGCGATCTGAACCGTGTTAAGTGCTGCGCCTTTGCGCAGGTTGTCGGCCACAACCCACATGTCTAAAGCGTTGTCAAAATCAGGAGTTGCGCGCAAACGACCCACAAAAACTTCGTCGCGGCCGGCAACATCGCGAGCTGTCGGATAGTCGTCGGTAAAAATAATGCCAGGCGCATGGCTGAGTGCTTCGCGAGCTTGGGCTAAATCAACTTTCTTTGAAAACTCTGCATGCACTGAAACCGCGTGGCCAATAAAGACCGGAACGCGAGCACAGGTCGCAGAAACTTTCAAATTTGGTAACCCCATGATTTTACGAGGTTCTTGACGCATCTTTTCCTCTTCTTCGGTGTAGCCGGAATCAAGGAAGCCGCCAATTTGTGGCAAAACGTCAAACGCGAGCAGGCGAGGGAAACGCTCAACCTTGGGTTCGCGGAAGTTCAGAATGTCGACCGTTTGTTGCTGAAGCTCGTTCAATGCACGCTGACCAGCGCCGGAAGCTGCTTGGTAAGTGGAAACAATGATGCGCTCCAAGCCAAAAAGTCGGTTGAGTGGATCGAGCGCCACAACCATTTGAATGGTGGAGCAGTTCGGGTTGGCGATGAGACCTTCGTGATCCAAAAGCGCGTCGGGGTTGACCTCAGGAATCACCAACGGAATTTCCGGCACCATGCGGAAGGCGCTGGTGTTGTCGACGACAGTGGTGCCTGCTTTGACGGCAATGGGCGCGAATTGCTTGGAAACGCTGCCACCAGCGGAGAACAACGCCAAGTCAACACCGGCAAAGCTGTCCTCTTCCAAAACCTCAACTTCGACTTCGTCGCCTTTCCATTCAACTTTGC
>JAZUEA010000066.1:0-3942 GCA_045639945.1 Myxococcota bacterium | reverse complement strand
ACATGGCTACGATCCGACTTGGCTGACGCGTTGGTCATGCAAGATCGCACAATGGAAGCTGTGGAAGACTATCGGGCTTTCATGCGAAATCGCCCAAGGCATTCCGATGTGCCGTATGCGATGTGGCGAGTTGCGGATTGCTACTACCGCGAAATTCCTAAAGATCGTTTCTTTTTGCCACCGGCATATGAAAAAGATCAGGGACCAACGCGAGATGCATTGCGCAATCTTGAGGCTTTTGTGCGCCGTTTCCCTGACGACGAACATGTGCCCGAGGCAAAAAAGCGCATAGAAACGTGCCTTCGCTCGCTTGCTGCCTACGAACTCTATGTGGCCGATTTTTATTATAAAAGTGAGCATTTCCCAGCGTCGCGCTATCGCTTGGAAGGCGTTCTAAAAGATTTTCCAAAGCTTTCTGGAGTTTGGGAAGAAGCGGCAAATAAATTGCTGGATGTTTACGGCAAGCTCGACATGAAAGCCGAAGCAGACGCGCTTAAAAGCGAATTGGCAAATCGGAAGACTTCAGCAGCTCAGTGATTTTAGCCTGAAGTGCGTTGTCATCGATCCAAAGCCGCTCATCTTTTAAGCGTGTTTGAATGTAATTTTGAAGCAGCAGAGGACGAAGCTGTTTCTTAATCTTTTCGCGCGCTTCCGCATCAAAGTCAGGCGCATCAATGCGTTCTTCAAGTTTCATGACAATGTAAGACTGGCGCACCGTAAAAATCTCGGAAACAGGTTCTTTGTCCGTGAGCGCAAAGGCCGCTTCAAGTGCATCCGGCGCCAAGCCGATTTTGGGAATCCGGCCGCGTGATTGTGAAAAATTACCGGTCTGAAAAAGTTCGGTTCCAGCTTCTGGCCAGCATGCTTCTTGGCATGAATCAAGCAAGGCTTGCGCTCGCTCAGCTTGTGCACGGGCAAACGGCAAGTCATCCTCTTCGATTAAAACCGCTGCTGCCGCTTCTCGTTGCACGCGAGGATCGTCGAGAGGTCTCATGTTCGCCGGATAAACTTCGCCTAACACTGCAAAATTAAACTGTGATTTCTTATCGATGATGTTTGAAATTCCGGCTTGGCGTTCGTCTTTTGAAAATCGCGAAATTGGTAGGCGACGAGCAGCAACCGTGCAGTCAATGTCTGCTGCTTGATGCGACTGGCAGCGCTCAACGGGATTGGGTGAGTCATGCAGCTCGTGAGCAAGCTTGTTTGCTTTGAGTTGCCCCTTTCTATTTTTGGGCGTTACCACAATTTCTTGAATTGCGACTTTCTCGGGTTCACCAAAAAGCGCTGGGTGCGAATCGTAATAATTCTTTATTTCCGCAACCTTTTCGGGAATCGCCGCATCAATTTCGCTACTTCGTGGAACGCGCGGAATTTTAATGATCGACAAATCTCGAAGTTGATAAGTCCAGTCATGCCAAGCTAAAAGAACTTTTTCACTGGCATTGTCGATAAGTGCATCTGCAAACGCTTCTCGCAAAAGTTTGTGAAAAGCTGCTGAGTAAATCTCAAAAGCGGGCAAACCAAAGTTCGCCTCTAGAGCTTCCAAATTTCGAACAGAGTATTGTTCTAAAAAGCTAGTAATTTCAGAAGGTTCAATCGTAATTCCGTAGAGCAGGGCTTCGTGAGAAATGAGTCGATTCTCGAGCGTTTCAATCACCACGTTGCGTGCCACGTTGAAATCGCGCAGCACTTCGAGAGGTGGCGTTTCGCCTGTTTCCAAAGCGGCATTGGCTCGCGATTCATTGAGCAATGTTAAAAGCTCAGAATCCTCAATTTGGATCGGCCCTGAAGCGCCTAAAACCTTGGCCTCGGCTGCATTCCAGGACTGCAGGAGAAGGGAAATCGAAAGAGTTGCGAACAAAAAGTGAAACACAGGACTGCCAATAAGCTTGTTTTCTGTAAAAAACGGTGGTACCTAAGCCAGCCAATTGTGGTGTTGTTGGATTGAATTTTACGAGAGCAGTTATGGCGACTCCGTTACAGACCGTCAAGTCCAAGTTCGAAAGTAAAGATGCCCTGGTTACGAAGCTGCTCCCTCTCCTCGATCGCAAGGCTGAGGAGACGGAGGCTCAGTTTAAGGAGCGCCTGATGCGGGTGAGCAACAAGAAGCTCCTCACGCTCATGAAGCGCGAAGAGACCTTGAAGGCTCAGTTTGGTTCCCGCGAAGCATTGGCCGACAAGATTGTCGAGCTCAAGGTTGGCAAGGCTGATGCTAACCTCCGCGCGAAGATCCTTGGTTACTCGACGGGGCGTCTCTTGGAGATGCACGCCGGCCTCAAGTGAGATTGGCCCGCAGGCTCTTTCATCTCGCTTCTTTTGAGCGGGGTAAAAAGCTCCCGTGAACCCCCCAATGGGCACGCAATTGTCGCGTGCCCACCTTCGGGCTCATCCTGAATGGGGATGACCGTGCCATCGCCTGGCGATTTTGTCGTTGAGGCGATTAGGAAACGGAGGTGAGCTTTGGCTGAGAAACTCTTCAACATCGGTGATCGGGCCGTTTACCCGGCGCAAGGCGTCACCGAAGTTCTTGGCATCGAGACTCTCGAAATCTCGGGCCAGATCAATCAATTCTACGTCTTGCGATGCCTGGACTCGGATAAAAAAATTCGTGTGCCGGTCGCAAAAGCCAATCAAGTCGGTATGCGTAGTCTCGTCACCAAGGACGGGATCGATCGTGTCTTCGAGGTGTTACACGCCAACGAGATGGCGGTCGATGAGCCTAATTGGAATCGGCGCTACCGCTGTTATATCGACAAGATTCAAACGGGCAGCTTAGAGGATGTTGCTCAGGTGCTGCGCGATCTTCATTTGACGCGTGCTGATAAGCAATTGTCCTACGGCGAGAAGCGTGTCTACGAAATGGCGATGCAGCTTCTTGTTCAAGAGCTGTCGATCGCGCAGGGCGTCGAAGATAAAGATGTCGTGACTCAGGTTGAGCAGCTTCTGGGTTAACGGCTGTTGTAAAGTTTGAAAAATTAGTTTTAGAACTTTGCAACAGCATGTTTTCGTTGAAGATTTGTCGCCTGAGTTGACATCGAACGCAAGTGCGGTATAAACGAACGCCTTCTTTCGCGAGGGAGTTCTATGTTTGCGCGCCTACTTCATGTTGGCTTGGTTGTTGCGTTGCTTGCCGGCTGCGGCCCGATTTCTGCGACTGTAGCACTGAGCGAAGCAGAAGATGCCCTTGCTGCGGCCAGAGAAGTCGAAGCTGATAAGTTTTCGATTTATGAATTCCGCCGAGCTGAGCTCAATTTGGCCAAAGCCCGCATGGAAGAAGGATATTCTGAATTCCAAGCCGCGATTGATCTGGCGAAAGAATCCAAGAAATTCTCGGAAGATGCACGCGCGCGAGCCTTGGCGAATCCTGATCGTGGCATGAATGCGGGAAATCCGATTGTGCCTGCAAAAACGCCTGCTCCCCGAGTTGAATCGCAGCCGCAAGGGGGTTCGCTTTGAAAATGGCGCAATTCTCTTGTAACTCCGCAAAATTGTTAACATTTGTCGTGGCTCTTTCTGCTGCAGCTTCTCAAGTAGGCTGTGCAGGCTCCACGCTACGTTCTCGCGCGCAAAGCATCGAAACCAAGTTGGATGCGGTTGCAAAGCCAGCATACAAGTGTGCTCCCGAAGATTACGCGGTTGCTCGCTCTGAGCTTGAGTTTGCGCGCATCGAATTAGATCAGGGCAATTACTTTCAGGCCAAAGAACACTTGGAAGCGTCGTCGCTTGCCACGCAGCGTTCTGAGTTGGTCGCACCGCGCCCTGAATGCCAAGAAGTCGTTGATCGCGACGGCGATGGCATTATTGATCGCATGGATCAATGTCCCGACGAGCCAGAAGATTTTGATGGCTTCCAAGATGCGGACGGTTGCCCGGATCCGGACAACGACGGTGATGGTATCTTGGATGTGAACGACAAATGTCCGAACGAGCCAGAAGATTTCG
>JAZUEA010000065.1:0-3335 GCA_045639945.1 Myxococcota bacterium | reverse complement strand
CCTTGGGCGGCGACTTCACTCACTTTGCCAGAGCCTTGAATCACAACGCGAAGCTTGAGCTGACCGGTGGCTTTATCGACGTTGCAGCGCGGAACACGTGCATTCAACGAGCTCATGACGGCCATGACTTGAGGCTTGGTCAACTGAGCTGGCAACGTGGAATCAACCGGCGGTGCAGAGGTTTTGCTGGCAGAAGTTTTAGAAGCAGCTTTCAGCAAGTCATCTGCGCTTGAGCCTTGAGAAGCTGGCTTAGCCGTCTCTTTTTTGGGTGCAGGTGCTGCGGCAGCAAGAGCCGGAGCATCTTTGGCTGCTGCAGAGCCAGAAGCCTTGGCGGTTGACGATTTGTGCTTGGTCTCTTTGGTTGCAGCTGCAACTTGCTCAGCAGGCTTTTCTTCAGTCTTTTCAGCAACTTGCTCAGCAGGCTTTTCTTCTTCTTGAGCTTGTGCAGCGGCTTGAGCGTTTGCGTTGTCGTCGGCTGCAGGTGCTTCAGACTTTTCAGGTTCGGCCACTTGAGCAGCCACTGCAGGTTCTTCCGGCTTTGGTGGCGGATTGATGAACGTTTTGTAGGCGAAGAAACCGCCCGCAGCGATGACCGCAATACCGACAACCAAGCCAATTACGGGCAATGCGGTGCTTGAGAATGAGCGCTTCGCTCGAACCGGCGCAGCTGCAACGAAAGCAGGCATAATATCGCCAAATTCTTCGCCTTTGTCGTTTGTAGGAATGTCACCTAAAACGATCAGACCAGAAGATTCTGGATCAGGCGCTCGGCGATTGTGTTTTGCTTCTTCAAGCTCTAAGGCGTTGAGATCGATCTGAACAGAGACATCGCGATTTGAGCTTTCTCCCATTTTCACCTCCAGCAGCCTTTCGATCCGGTGTTCTCAGTTGCGCCGCTCACGAACAGACAATTCAAAAGAGCCTGATTCACCGTGGGTTCCGTCGACAATAATGTAATAAGTGCCTTGATTGTTCAGTTGAATGGTTTCGGCCATTCCTGCATTTCGCAAATCTTCGCCGTCGCTGCCAGATTCGCAAGTGTCAAGCAAAGATGCGCAATCTGTAACAGCATAGAGCGAGAGATCCCAGCCTGAGGTTGGGGTTGCTGTGACGGTCGCTTCCTCACCCGCCGCCAGATTCAAAACGTAAACCACATCTCCGCCACGGTTATCAGAACCCGTGCAGCGATTTCCGCGTGTGAATCGCGAATAATCGTCAATGCTGCCCCAGGTGGTGGATTCAACGGTTTCACCGAGCGAGATGGGCGTGGCTGTTGCGCACGTGTCATTGGCCGGCGCAGCAGGCATTTCGTTGAATACAATGGAAGCGGCCACAGTGCCACGAGCGTTGGCATCGCCACCTTCAACGACTAAGAAGTACTCGCCTGCTTCAACGTTGGTTTCAAAACCAAAGCCTTGAGCCAACGGCGTTTGGCCGCAATCGTTTACAAGTGCAGCGCCCACCGCAAAATTCGCTTCGAGCTGAACCTTGAGGTGACCGGCTGGTAGCGACAATGCGTAAACCGCTTCAGGTGCAGCGGATTTGCTGTTGGCTCCACCAAGAGCTGCAAAATCATCCATCGCGCGGTTTAAGTTGAGTGCGAAGCTGGCACCGCCCGTTCCGGTTTCGAGAACTGCGGCATTGTTGCAGCGCTCGTTTGCAGGTGCATTGCCTAGCGATGCGAGGTTCAACGTGAGCGAGTAATCAGCAGCATCGCCTGCTTTAACGCCGTCCAAAATCAACGCGTAATCACCAGGTGTGACGGGCACGCGAATGATGGATGGGTTCAATAACTTTTGGAGTGGATTCTTAGGATCTGTTTGACCCGCCGCACATGCGAGCTCGGTTTGCGACAAGAGACAATCGCGGCGCAAGCTCAAAACTGGTTCGCCCAAAGTGCCTTCGAGTTCGCCTTGAAGTGTTGCCGTGAGCAGGCCATTTGCTTGAATGGAAACCGGAATAACGGTTTCGCCAGCGTTGGCATTGGCACAAGTGGGCTGCAAAACGTCGTTGGTTGGCAGCGAACCTTGAAGAGTGACGGATTGGCCAATCGACAAAACTTGCGGCTCAGTTTCAACGTTGCAGCGTTCCGCCATGGCATCGGTCCAGGCGCTCAAGCTTAAGCTGTAAACGCCCTCGCCCGCTTCTGTGACCAAACCTAAACAGTAACGACCTGCATCGACGACTTCGAATTCGAGATCTTGTGAAATGCCGCGCGCCCAGTAGGCCGTTGCGAGCGATTCGCCAGACTGGCCGTAAAGCGTGCCGGCGATGCGAGGAGAGCCGGATGTGAGCGATACGTGCGCGTTGAGGTGTTCTCCTTGATTTAAGTGGAAACACGTGAAACCGGCATCGTTTGCACAAGCGCGGCCTTCAATGCTTGTGGGGAAACGCGAATTTTCACTGCGAACGAGGCGGCCTGTTTCGATTGTGTCGTCGCCCATGCCCAATTCATTGGCATCGTCAACGCAAGAATCGTTTTCAATTTCAAGTGCTTCGGTGAGCAGCGAATAACGGCCACCAGACCAAAGAGTTTGGGAAACGCCAACAGTGATAGTGCGTTCGTCACCAAACGGACCAACCGAAATTGCTTCCAGTGCTTCGCCGGTTGAAACGCTATTTAATTCGGCACCTTGCGCATCATAAGTGGTGAGCTCAAGTTTGCCGCCTTCGTCCAATCGTCGAATGGAGATGATGCCTACGGTTTTGGCTGGCAGTTGGAAGCGGTAGAAATCTTCGTTGCAGCTTGCAAGATCGAGGTAACTCTGGCCCAGAACGATGTTTGTTGCTGTTTCGAACGTGTTGTTGGATTCAAAAACATCGTCCACGCAAACAGGCGCGATGCAGTAGCCAGATTGGCATACACGCTCAAACGCACAATCGTTGTTGGATGTGCAAGTGGAAGGCTCTTCGCACGTTGGGCCGTAAGGACCTTCAACGCAAGTGCCACGACCACAATCACTATCGCGAGTGCAAGCGCTGCAAACTCCGGATCGGCAAATTTGTCCCAATGCGCATTGTGAGGAAGCGGTGCAGCCGTTTAAGCCGGCAGGTGCGCATTCACCAGAAGGCTGGCATTCGAACGAACCAGGACAACCATCGGTGTGGCAATCAAAATCGTCGGTACAATAAAGTGTATCGCTGGGACAAATGCGAGTACCCAAGCAGTCTGTGAGTGATGTACACGTTGCGGGTTCGCGGCATTCGCCATTTTCGCAAGTTTGAGAGCCTTGGCAGTTATCGCTATTGGCGCAATTGGCACAGTGACCGTTGCTTAAACAAAATGGCTTTTCGTTTGTGCAGTTATCTTCGGTGGTACACGGCTGAATGCAAGC